>JAESQQ010000835.1 GCA_016765095.1 Planctomycetota bacterium
GCAGGCGAACTCCCGCCGAGCCAGGCCAGCGACTACATGGCGCTGGCTTGGTCGGACGCGCAACGCAAGAGGCTGGTCTCCGCCGTGCAGCGCTGGGCTCAGGTGTTCTCGCGGGATCCTGCCACGAAGGGCGAGCTCTCCCAGGGACTGCTCCTTCGAGCGGCGGGGGTGGCAGTCTTGGCTTCGTTCGGCGAGGAGGGCCAGTCGGCCGCGACCCTTCGCCGTCAAGCCTTGCTTTGGCTGAGCGAGTTCGTGCACCGCTGCCGAAGCGGGATCGAGCAGGTGGACGACCAGATTCCAGGCAGCGCTCAGGTGGACCAAAGACGCCTCGAGGCGAGGCGTGCTCTCTATCGGAACCTGCTCGCGCGCGCGCGGACCGACCCCGACCTGAGCTCTCTGCGCGAGACAGCGGCCTTCCGGCGCCTCTTTCGAAGTCGCTGAGCCGAGAGCAGACAGCAGCGCGCCGGCCGCGGGGCCGAGGAGCCTGAGGCGAATCTGCGGAGGGCGCGCGGGCGGTGCCGGCGCGAGCTGGTCGCTGTCGTCTGACGCATGGGCGGCTCGGCGTTGCTTCTGGGTGTGGAGGTGTTTCGCAACTTCCCCATACCCCAGAGGGCAGACGTCCGAGCCGTCCTTCATTCCCCTTTGAGCAGCGCCTGCGTCATAAGCGATGACCTTGCCTAGCTGCGAACTCTCACGCTGTCGAGCTGAGGACACTCGTCCCCGAGAGTCTCCTGCATGATCTGGCTCAACAGCACGACCTTCGTGATCAACCCACTCAGGAGCCTGAGGCCGGCTCTCCAAGGAGCGCGGCGTCGAGCGCCGCGAGCCAGGCGCGGCGTTGGAAGAGGCTCACCAGGAGCTCGAGCTCTCGACCTCCCTCGAGGCGGACTCGAATCCCGCGCGCCCCAAAGGGATCACGCCCTGCGATCGCGCCGAGGGGGACCTGAGCCGCGTCAGACGTGTTCCAAGCGTTGTACATCAGCCGAGTCGCGGTCAGGATCACGAGGCCGTTTCGAGTCGGCTGGTCCGCCTCTCGGACCGTTCCAAAGGTGGCCTTGAGCGTCGGTTCGAGACCCGCGCCGGTCGCTGGAGGGAACTCCCGGCTCGCGACGTAAGTGCGCACCAAGAAGATCAAGACGGGTGTCAGGGTCAAGCCAAGGGCGGTGCACCCTCCGACGAGTCCAGCAAGCGCGCCGGACTCGAATGGAGCCCAGCCCGCTTGCAGGGAGTAGTGCGAGGCCAGGTAGAGCGCGCCGCCAAACGCACCGCCGACCAAACCGTGCAGGATCGCGAGGAGGACGGAGGGTCCCCAGGAGGAGCCCGGCACACAGACCGCGTGTCCGATCCGAGCGTAGCCCGCTCGCTGGGGTCGAGGGCGCTCCTCGGGTTTACAGCCCATGAGTTAGACAGGCCCAAGAGGAGAGGCCGTGTGTTTCCGCCGGGCAGGCGTCGGGCGGGGGTAAACCCCGCACCCTACAGATCGTATTCGGGCCCCCCCCAGACGGCTCTCGACCCGCTCTTCGTAGGGGCGGGGTTTACCCCCGCCCGCCCCAGAGGCTCCGCCAACAGGTCTCTCCGAGGCCTCTCTCGCACTTATCACCGGTTACCTCAGGCTCTGTAGCCACGCGGGTCCGTCAAGCCCGTCGCCTCGCGACAAATGTCGAGCGTCTCGCGCGCGATCGCGCGGGCCTTCTTGCCGCCGGCCTCGAGCACGTCGTCGAGCTCGCTCCCAGGCTTGAGGAGCTCAGCCTTGCGCTCACGCGCGGGGCCGAATTTCTCGTCCATGAGCTCCCTGATCCGCTGCTTGATCGTCCCGTAGCCGGGGAGGGTCCGGTCCTCTCGGTAGCGAGTGGCCATGCCCTCGCGCTCGGCCTCGTCGGCGAAGAGTTCGAAGATCGCGAACGCGTTGCAGGTGTCTGGGTCGAGAGGCTCCTTCGAAGGGTCCTTGCTGTCGGTCACGATCGCGTTGATCGCCTTCTTGAGCTTCTTGCCGCTCGCGAAGATCGGGATCGTGTTCCCGTAGCTCTTGGACATTTTCTGGCCGTCGGTGCCGGGGACCTTGGGCGTCTTGCTGAGGCGAGACTCGGGCTTGATCAGGACGTCGGTCGAGAAGGCGTGGTTGAACCTCCCCGCCATGTCGCGGCAGATCTCAACGTGCTGAACCTGATCCTTGCCGACCGGAACAAGGTTGCTCCGGTAGATCAGAATGTCGCTCGCCATCAGCGCCGGATAAGTGAACAGGCCCACACTGGGCGTGATCCCGTTCGCGACTTTGTCCTTGTATGAAGTCGCGCGCTCGAGTTCCCCCATGCCCGTCACACACTCGAGCATCCAGGTCAGCTCATGGACCTCGGGCACGTCGCTCTGACGGAAGAAAGTCGCCTGGGTGGGGTCGAGACCGAGCGCGAGGTAAGTCGCCGCCACGTCGCGAACCAACTCGCGCAGCTTGGCGGCGTCCTGGACCGTCGTCAGGGCATGAAAGTCGGCAATGAAGTAGAGGGCCTCGCCTTGGGTCTGCAGCTCGAGGTGCTGCTGGATCGCTCCAAAGTAGTTGCCGAGGTGCAGCTCACCCGAGGGTTGAACGCCAGACAAAATGCGCACGTGAGGCTCCTTCGTGGGCCGTATCGGAGCAGGCTCGTCGACTTGGCGCAAGCTCCGCGCGTGTGGACGAGCCCGAGGGGCGAGGCTGTCTGGGAAACGACGCTCGGGCTGTCTCGAGCGTCGGGACTCGGACTGCGAGCCCCGTCGTGGCGGATCAGCGGGCTCCCTTCCTCAAGCGGGAAGGTAGCCCGCGATAGGTCTCCAAGACCGCGTAGGAGCCCGTCTGACGGGCCGCCGCCAACTCGGTCTCGATCCGATCCCCGGCGTCACGAGGAGAGAGCTCCTTTCGCAGCAACCCCGCGAGCGCGAGGAGGACCGCGCGACGGTGCTCGAGGCCGCGGGCGTCTCTCCCCGAGAGGCGGACCCCCGCGAGAGCCTTAAGGGTCTGCTCGGCCTCGCTCACTCCGCCGACCCGCAGCAGCGCGACGACGCGATTCAGGCCTTGTCGGTAGCGACCTTTCGCGTCGCCTGAGCGAGTGAAGAGCTCCTCAGCGCGGACGAAGTGCTCCAGGGCAGCTTCGTTCTTGCCCGAAGCGAGCAGGACTTGCCCGACCAGAGCTTCTCCGCTGGCCTCCAGCGAGGCGACCTCGAGGTCTGCGGCGCCGTCCGCCGCTAGTTGGGCCTCCGCCAGCGCGTCTGGGCGTCGCTTCGCGTCCAGATAAGCCTGCGCCAGGAGCAACCGATCCTCGACCGCTGCCCGAGGACTCTCGCCTTCGCTCCAGCGGAGCGCGGTCAGCGCGTTCCGCATCGCGAGGAGCGGCTGCTGCCTGCGCCGCGCAGTCTTGGCGAGGTCACGCAGCCAGCTCCTCAGCTCGCCCCCCTCGAGCTTGCCCACTCCCAGGGATCGAAGCGCCTCAAGCGAACGCTGGGCGGCGCTGTGTCCGTGTTCGACCGCGAGGCGTCGTGCCCGCTCTAGCGCAGGCTTCGGATCGCCTCCGCTCAGCTGAGCGGCGCCCGCCCGCACCAAGGCTGCCCGCACGCGCTGAGGCGCGCACAACCTGAGGCTGCTGAGGTCCGTCTCGGGTGCCTCTCCCAAGGTGAGTTCGGCCTCAGCGGCCACCAAGGCCGCCTCGCTCTCCAAGAGCGGGTCCCCCAACTCAGCGAAGCGCGCCCGTGCGGCCTGCGCCCTCTCGAGCGCCTCGGCCGGCTCGAGCAGAGCGCGACTCCAGGCGGCGAGGAGGAGTCGGCGCGCCTCGGCGTGGTTCGCCGCTGCGCTCCGTCGCACCCGCTCGCTCTCGGCGTAGAGGGCCCCCTGCTCGCCGCTGGCGAGGGCCCGAATCAGGGAGCCCCGGAGCGGGCCCTCGGGCTCCTGGACGAAGAGGAGGTGGGCCAGCTCGAGGTGATCGGCGGCGTAAGCCTGGAGGCAAGCCAGCGAGGGCTCGTCGACATAGGGAGCGCAGCCGTCTCGAAAGCGCTGGACTTCGATCGGCTCGGAGCGAGCCGACCAGCTCAAGGCGCCTTGGACGAGGGGGCGGACGTCGGGGCGAGTGCTCGCGCAGCCCGTCAGGAGCGCGAGCAAGAGGGACAGGCAGCGGATCGAGCGACTCATTGCCCGGGCTCCGGGACAGGCACCAAGTAGTCCTCGATCAGGAGCGCGTAGCCCTCGGAGCCGGGGACGTCGTCCCGCTCGTAGCGGCTCAGCGCCCGATCCTTGAGGTCGTGGTAGGGGTGGAGCGAGAGGGCGCGCATGCGAGCCCGACTGCGCGCGGCGCTCTCGGCAGGCGTCATTAGAACGTGCGGTGTGATCAGGAGGACCAGCTCGCGCTGCGACTCAGCCCGAACCGTCTCGCCGAACAGCCAGCCGATCAGCGGCAAGTCCATGAGGTATGGGATCCCCTCCTGACGGTCGACGAGCTCCTTGCGAATCAACCCGCCGATCGCGATCGTCAGCCCGTCCTTGGCCACGACGGTCACCTCCAGGTTGGCCGTGTTGACCGTGTCGACCGAGAACGTGCTGATCCCGCCAGACCCGCTCGGGACCGGCAACGCGGCGCCGCCAATGTTCACGCTGGATATGTCCTGCACGATCGAGAGCGTCACACTGCGATCCGCGTTTATGTTCGGGACGATCCGGAGCGTGTTTCCAATGTCCCTCAGGTCGACGGTCGGGACGACGGTGTTCGTCACGACCCCGTTGGTGGTCGTCGACTGAAGCTCGAAGTTCCGAACGAGCGGCCGCTCCTCGCCCACGAAGATTCGCGCACTCTCGCTGTTGGCGCAGAGCAGGAGGGGCGTCGCGAGCACAGCTAGGCGGTTCTCTCGCGCCATCAGCTGGAGCCGGAGGCGAACGTGGTCGTTGAGGAACTGGTAGATCAGCGTTCCTCCGCTGAGGGGGAAGTTCCCCGCTGCTCCGACCTGCTGGAGAACCGTGTTCGCGCCGCTGACGAGCGGGTTGGCCGGCTTGCCCGTGGCGAGGTTGTTCTGGACCGGTCCGTCGATCCAGTCGGCGTCGAACACGGAGCGGAAGTCGTCGCCCAGCCTGACCTCCAAGATCTTCACTTCGAGGAGGACTTGAGCCGTGGGCCGGTCCAGCTCGAGCACGAGGGCTTCGACCTCCTCGAGCGCCTCCGCGTCGCTCGTGCGCACGACGATCAAGTTGTGTCGTTGGTTGACTGTGACGGCGATCACTGGGCGCGTCTCGGTCGCGCCCTCCAAGTCGCCTCCCGTGATTCGGCCCTCGCGCTCTTCAAGACGCGCGAGGCGCTCGGCGGTCAAGTCCCCGGTCAGCCGCTGGGAGCGGTCGTCTCGAC
>JAESQQ010000836.1 GCA_016765095.1 Planctomycetota bacterium
AACCCGCCTGGGCAGTCGGATCCGGGGGAGCTCGCGATTTCTCTCTGCTCCCCGCCCGAGGAGCTTAGGTCAACACCCGCTGCTAAAGAGCAGCGCGGGTGTCCCGCTGTACGGGACTCAGGTCCCATGTGTTCCTCCCACTTAGGTGCGTGGAACCGACCTCGAGCTTCGCAACTCGTTAATCCATGGAGTCCCAGGTCGCTACTTCGCGCTCTCAAGCAGGGTGCCCCAGGACTTCAAGCGAAAGTACGCAAGCACTTAGGCGAACCGGAACGGGCCGAAGCCTGAAGGTGTGGCGAACTGACACATGTGGCAAGGGTCCCCAGGGACGAGCGGCTAAGTCCTACAGCAACTTGCCGTCGATCGGCGTGGGGATTGCTCTGAGGCCTAGGCTGCGCTGTCGCACGGCACGTCCTTCACGCAGGAAGGCGGCACGACCGCACTAGACCTGCCGTTGGAGACCATGCTCGACTCGACAACTCAAGCCGAGCCCAATGACAGGCTCCCAGTTCAGGCTCGGTCGATCGAGTTGGAGGAAGGGCCAGTGCTGGCGGGTGGGGGAGCTTCCGAGTCGTGAGGAATCGACGGATCTTCATCATTGGCGCGGGAGAAGTTGGATACCACATCGCCCACTCTCTCGTGAGGGAAGGCTACGACCTCGTCGTTATTGACAAGGACTTGCGGAGAGTTGAAGAACTCCAGCGATCCCTCGACGTGCTCGCTGTGCATGGGGACGGAACCAACCGCAAGCTCCTGGAAGAGAAGGGGGTGGGTGAGGCGAGGCGGTTCTTTGCCGTGACGAACTCCGACTCGGTGAATGTGCTGGCGGCGTTGACGGCGAGACGTCTCGGAGCCGGTCGCTGCCTGGTGCGGATTGGGTTCTCATCCGGCCCAGTCAACCCCCTCGTTGAGGACGACCCGGAGATTCAGCTGATCAACCCGGGGGAGTTGGTTGCGCAGGAACTCCTCGCCCTTACCAAGGTCCCGGGCGCGAGTCGCGTCCACTTCTTCGAGCAAGGACGGCTCGTCTTGCTCCATGCCAAGACCGCTTTATCGGCCAGACACCTCTACGGGCGCCCCCTTCGGGAACTCGATTGGCCCGAGGGCTGGGTGCTGACGGGGGTGGTTCCCCGAGCGCACATCCAGATCCCCAGCGGCGATACCTTCTTGCAACCCAATCAGCCCATCTATGCCGTTGGCCGCACCGATCAGCTGGAGGCGTTCGAGCGCTTCTTGGGGATTGAGGTTAAGTCGACACGGCGCGTGGTCATAGCAGGCGCAGGACAAGTCGGCTCCTCCCTGTGCACGATGCTGGCGAGGGAGGGAATCAAGGTCACTGTCGTCGAGCGAGACGAAGCACGTGCGTTCGCGCTTGCAGCGGCCGTCCCAGAGGCAGTAGTGCTTCTGGGGGACGCGACCGATCCCGCGCTATTGCGCGAGGCAGACGTGGACCAGACGGATTTCTTCGTCGCAGCGACCCAAGACGACATGACGAACGTCCTCTCATCCCTCCTCGCCAGGGAGCTCGGGGCCCACACCGAAGTCGCTCTTTACAACCGACCGGAGTTCCGATCCGTCATGAAGGCCTCGGGGATCGATTTGCCCCTGTCTCCGAGAACCATGATCGCCGGGACGATTCTGCGCACAGTCCACCGCCGAGAGATCCTCAGCCTGGACCTCGTGGGGGGCGGGGACGCTGAGGTCATTGACTTTGAGGTCCCGAAGAAGGCCAGGATTCTGGGCCGTCCACTGAAGGACCTAAAGCTGCCCAACAGCGTGGTCGCAGCCGTCGTGCGGGAGGAGGACATCATCATCCCAGGCGGCGAGTTTCGCTTTGAGCCAGGTGATCACGTGCTCATCTTTACTCTCGTCGAGACGCTGCCCTTTCTCGAGAGGCAGTTCAAACGGCGATGAACCCGTCCGGCGTGCTGTTCCTCCTCGGCCACGTGCTCCTCAGCCTCGCCGCCGCTCTGGTGGTCCCGGCTTCGCTGGCCTTCGCTACCGCAGGACCCGATCGAGTCGCATTCGTCGTCTCGATCTTGACCGTCACCGCCGCCGGCGCTGCTCTCGTCTGGGTTCACCGGCAGCCGCTGGGATTTAGGTTCGAGCGCAATGACGCGTTTCTCTTGGTGACCTCGGCCTGGATCGTGGCGTCACTGGTAGGTGGCCTGCCCTGGGTCGTTTACAAGGGCCCAACCTTCGCTGTCGACGCTCTCTTCGAGGGCGCCGCGGGCTTCACCACAACGGGCGCGTCCATCCTGCAAGAGGTCGAGGCGGAGCCAGCCGGCTTGATCCTCTGGCGGTCGTTGACCCAATGGCTCGGAGGCATGGGGATCATCGTGCTGGGCATAGCCGTCCTCCCCAAGCTCAACAGGGGCGGACTCGATCTCCTCGGGGCCGAGGCGCCAGGCCCGATTGCTGAGAAGCTGACTCCACGAATCGCGCGTACCGCCAAGGCGCTCTGGGGAATCTACGTATTGCTCACCATGGCCGAAGCGCTTGCATTGTGGGGGGCGGGCATGACTCCCCTGGAGGCAGTCAACCACGCATTTACGACGCTGAGCACGGGAGGCTTCTCGACTCGGAATGGGGGAGTGGGCGACTTCTCAAGCCCGACCATTGAGTGGATCATTACCGCATTCATGCTCGCTGCGGGCGTGAACTTCGCGCTGTATTTTCACCTGCTTCGCGGCAGGGCCGAGGCCCTATGCCGCGACCCCGAAGTGCGCGGTTACCTCGCCGTCGCTGCCGCAGCAACCCTCGTGGTTGCGGGCACTCTGGTGACGCAGCAAGGCCATGGATTGGAGAAGGGCCTCCGTCTGGCTGCATTTCAGGTCGTGTCGGTGATCACGACCACAGGCTTCGCATCCGCCGACTACGACTTTGGTCACTGGCCGAGCCTGGCCTGTGTCCTCCTGTTTTGTCTCATGTTCGTCGGCGGGTGTGCCGGCTCAACAACTGGCTCCGTGAAGGTCGTCCGGGTGCAAGTGCTCTTGAAGAAGCTCGCTGCAGACCTGAGGCGTATCGTGCGTCCCCACGAGGTCGTCCCTGTTCGGCAGGGGCAGCGGGCGATTCCACCCGATGTCGTGTCCGCGGTCACGACCTTCCTGCACCTCTTTATGCTTCTGTTCGTCGCCGGCGGCGTCCTCCTCGTCGTTTGCGGGCTGGAGCCTCTGACCGCCTTCTCGGCTTCGGCTGCGTGTCTGGCAAACATCGGGCCTGGGTTCTCCGACGTTGGTCCTGCACAGAACTACGGTGGCCTGAATACTCCAGCAAAGCTCATTCTCACGGCGCTCATGATCGTTGGTCGGCTGGAGCTGTACACCGTGCTCGTCCTGCCACTACTCATTCAGCGCCTGCGCAGGCGTCCCGGGCCGACTTCCGTGGAGATCTACACCCCTCCCGAGGACTCGGGGGAGGGGGTGGACGTGCCAGTGGAACGCTGGGTTTCTGGTCGCTACGGCCTACCAGTTCCAGACAAGCGCTCTCTGGATCCGGTCTCTGAAGCGGGCGAAGACACGGCGGAGGATCTGGGCGGTCCTCCAAGCGAGAATCCAAGCAGCGGGGAGTCCTCGACCTGACTCCTCAGATTGCGGAGAGATCTCGCGGATCAACTCGTCGATCCGCTGTGCTCGGTGGCCCCCGCCGACGCAGCGCTGAGAGCTCGCGAAGGAGCTCGGCTCGTTGGCATTGCCAAGGCTACGTCGTCGTCTAGGTGACGACGGGTCTGCGCTCCTCGACGGGCTGGCGGCGGACCTGCCCGCGGAGAACCCCGAAGGCTGCGACCTAGTGATCTGCGGCGAAGTGTCCCGGAAGGACACCAGTAACTGGCGACGAGCTACGCGTGCGGCCGCAGTGGCGGGTTGCTGGGGCCGGTTTGATGTCCCGCCTGTCCATATTGATCAAGTCGACGATAGAGGGTCTTACGGTCCAAGCCCAAGATCCTCGCCGCCCTCGCCTTGTTACCTCCGACCGCCTGCAGAACTCGGAGTATGTAGCTTCGCTCAATTTGACTGAGCGGGACGAGGTCGGTGGAGTCACTGTAGTTAGCGGGGCCTGGTGGGGGTCCTTGAGGAGCCTGGTAGTCCCGGAGCTTGGGCGGGAGGTCCTCCACGACGAGTTCGTCGTGGGTCGTGAGTGCCACTGCCCGTTCAATGCAGTTGCTTAGCTCCCGGACGTTGCCGGGCCAGTCATACTCCAAGAGCCGCCTACCTACCGCGCTCGTGAAACCTCTGACCGGAACTTCGCTGCGTTTGGCGAAGTGCTGAGCGAAGTGCTGGGCGAGGAGAAGGACGTCGTTTCCGCGAGTCCTTAGCGGGGGAACGTCAAGACGAATCACGTTCACTCGGTAGAGGAGGTCCTCCCGGAATCGCCCTTCTTTCACGCCCTCCTCCAAGTCCTGGTGCGTGGCTGCCAGCAGCCTGACGTCGACGGGAGTCTCCTGGTCGCATCCTAGGGGCCGCACCATGCGCTCTTGGAGTATTCGCAACAGCTTGACTTGGAGCCCCAGAGGCATGTCACCAATCTCGTCGAGGAAAAGCGTTCCCCCGTTAGCCCTCTGGAAGAGACCTTCTCTCGCCTGCTTTGCGTCCGTGAACGCGCCCCGGGCGTGCCCAAAGAGCTCACTCTCAAGGAGGGCTTCGGGCATCGCTGCGCAGTTGATGGCCACGAAGGGCCTCTTTGAACGCGGCCCACGACGGTGAATTGCGCGGGCCACAAGCTCCTTCCCAGTCCCTGTTTCACCGCAAATGAGGATGGACGTGCGCCCGCGGGCGACTCGCTCGAGGACCTGGCAGAGCTCCTGAATGGCGTCGCTCTCCCCCAGGATCTCTTCGAAGGGTCGCGCTCGCTCGAGGCGCTGTCGAAGTTGGAGAATCTCGTCTTCCAGGCGGCGCTGGCGCAGGGCGCGCTGCAGCGCGAGGGTGACCACGTCGGTCTTGAACGGCTTGGCCAGGAAGTCGTAGGCCCCAGCTCGCATGGCCTCGACGGCTGTGTCCAGGCTGCCGAAGGCGGTCATGACGATCACCGGAACCTGTGGATAGTTCTGCACGATCATGTTGCAGAGCTGGATTCCAGAGATCCCCTTCATGCGGAGATCCGTGAGCACTACGTCATACGAGCCGGCTCCGACCTCGTCGAGCACGCCCTCGGCGGAAGTGCGCGTTGTAATCTCAAGGCCCGGAGCTCTGAGGCTGGCCGCGAGGAGCTCACACATGCTTGGCTCGTCGTCGACGACAAGTACTCGTCCTCTCATGCCGTGGCTCCCTCGATTTGAGGAAGGTAGACCGAGAAGCGACTGCCCCGTCCGAGCTCGCTCTCGACTTGGATCCAGCCACCGTGGTCGTCCACAATTCCATGGGCGATTGGAAGGCCCAGGCCAGTGCCCCGGCCAACGTCCTTGGTGGTGAAGAAGGGCTCGAACAGACGGGGAAGGGCCTCCTCGCTGATCCCGCCCCCTTCGTCTTCGATCGTGACCCTCACGTGGGGGGTCACAACCTGGAGTTCTCCGGGGGGACACGCCCCCGCGACTTCCACGCGAAGGTGCACCTCGCCTCCCTCCGGGACGGCATGAATCGCATTGACGACAAGATTTGTCAGGGCCTGCTCGATCTGGCTCGCGTTGACGAGTGCTTTCGCTTCACTCGGAGAGAAGTCTACGCCCAAGCGGACGTGAGCCTCGTTAGCGAGTGGCTTGAGGAGTTCCACCAGTTGACGGACGATGTCGCGCAAGTCTGCAGGCGCCGTAGCGGTGACTCCGCGCCGCGCGAAGTCGAGCAGTTGGCGAATGATGCTTGCCATGCGCTCCGTCTGCTCCACGATGATTTGCGAGTTCTCAGCAACTAAATCAGGGTTGTCCGTGGCTGCGGCGCTCATCATGGCGCGTCCAAGGACCACATTCAGAGGGGTCCCCAGTTCGTGAGCGATGCCCGAAGCCAACTGACCAACAGTCGCGAGGCGCTCGGCGTGGCGAAGCTGCTCCAACGCTTCCAAGCGTCGATCCGTCTCTCTGGCCAGGTCCTCGCACATCCGGTTCATGGCCTGGGCGAGCTCCCCTATCTCGTCGGATTGGGATAGCTCGAGGGGCCCGCTAAGGTCACCCTGACCCACTCGCCTGGCCTTCTCGGTGAGGAGGTTAATGGGCTGTCCAACGATCTTAGAGCCAACCACGAACGAAATCGTCCCCATCAGGAGAACGAGCGTCATCGTAGCGATCACGACGTGGACCTCGCTCAACGCCACGTGCTCACGTTCCCGGAGTAGGGATTCTTCGAGGAGGAGTGCCATTGGCGGTTCGTTAGGGAGAACGACGGGAAGGTAGACCTGGAGCAGTGGCGGATTGGCGCTAATCACCAAGACTTGGCGCCCGTCCTCGAGGCTCTTGATTTGTGCATGGTCAAGCGCGGGCGCGTGCAACGTCTCGCCTGAACGCTCTTCAGGCAGCGAGAGGATCTTGAACTTGACTTTCTCGTCGCTCGCGCTGGCGTAGTCCATCAACTTGAAAGCCGAATCTCTCCCCTCGCTCTTGTACTCCTTCAAGAAAGAGCGCCGCATGACCCGGGCGGTTAACAGAGCGTCCGAGGCGACGCTCTGCTCTAGCATCGCCTCTTCACGCCCTACCGTCAGATACCCATATCCCATTAGCACCGCCGATGCGGAGACGACAAGGAGGCCGGTCATCTTGTGGACTAGCTTCATTGCGTCGCTCCAATGCGAACCACGTGCCTACCGCATTCTCTCTCCAAATCTGGTGCTGTCACTGGGGGATCTAGGGAGACTTGGGGATATGTGGGACATGTAGACCCACGCCACGGTCGCAGGATGATGGCCATGGCGCCCGTGATCGGTCACCGCCCGAGACACCGACCCGATCTTGGTTAGTCGCTCGCGGTCGCTGCCAACTCCCGAGGCGAAAGCGAAGCGGGAAGGAACTGCGAGAGCCGCGCGACCTCCACAGTCTCTATGCAAACCGTCACATGGTGCTCCGTCATGATTTCGCTGCGCAGCAAGACCAAGGCACGTTCGGCGAGCTCGGGTGGGGCTAGGAACTCGAGACGGACGACCTCCGCGACCTCACCGTTCTCCTCAAGACCCCTGCGGCCGATTCCGTGTGCGGGAATCGCGGTGTAGCCGCTTGCCCCAAGCTCTACCATCGCAGCCCGCAGACGTGCCTCAAGGGCCGGCTCCGCGACGATCGTGATCCGCCGAATTCGGGCTAGGCCAGCTCTCCGGGCCGACAAGGGGTGTTCAGAGAAGCCGAGGTGCTCGTCGAGGCCCGTTATCTCCAGACTGAGTCCTGCTTGCTGAAACTGTCGCTCCAGCTCTTGGAGGTGGTCCATTGTGGTGTGGTCCACCAAGGTCGAGGCGGACAGGTCGACGACGACGCTCTCGTTCGCAGCGAGCGCGGTCACGATCCGCCGTCGGAGCTGGAGCCAGTTGCCAAAGACCGCTTGCTGGAGGGGTTGAATCACGCGGGCTCCACCCCGCAGCTGCTCCTCGAAGCGTGGCTTGAACACAGCCGAGAGAGGGACGCCGTTGTAGATGTGGATCACGCCCTTGAGCGCGATTCCGATCGCGATCCCGATCAAGAGGTCCGTCGCCAGAACTGCGATCAACGTTCCTACGAAGATCACGAGCTGCTCGCGACCGATCTCGAGAACGTGGCGAAACTCGCTTGGAGACGCAAGCCTAAAGCCGGTGTAGACCAGCATTGCGCTTAATGCGGCGAGTGGGATTCGGTGGATCAGGCCAGGGAGGAGCGCGACGAAGGCGAGCAAGAAGACGCCGTGCCAGAGATTCCCAAACCGAGTCTTTGCTCCGTTGTCGATGTTCGCCTTGCTCCGCACGATCTCCGAGATCATGGGGATTCCCCCGATCAAGGAGACGACGACGTTCCCAACTCCGACTCCGAGCATGTCTCGATCTAGGTTGGTCTTCCGCTTGTAAGGGTCGAGCATGTCGACCGCCTTAGCGCTCAGGAGAGACTCGAGGCTTCCGACCAAGGCGTACATGATCGCCCACTTCCAACCGATCATCGATTTCAAGGCCGCGAAGTCGGGCGTGGTGATCGCTCCTAGCAGACTATTGGGGACGCTGACGAGGAAGTGGTCGTCGACGCTGTACTCGTGGGAGAAGAGCGTGTATGTGTGCTCATGGGAGAGGTCGAGGGCGATCCCCAAGGGAATCGCGAGCGCGATCACGACCATGGGGGCAGGAATCTTCTGGGTCCAGGGCAACCTCTTCCTCAGCAAGGGAAGCCCAAAGAGCACGAAGAGGCTGAGCCCGCCGATTGCAGCGATCGCGGGGTTCATGTTCGCGAAGTGGTGCGGAATCTCAGCCAACAATTCGAGGGGCTCTCCCTTGCCGCTCGTTCCCAGAGAAACTGGGAGCTGCTTCGCGATGATGATCACGCCGATCGCGGCCAACATCCCATGGACCGCTGAGGTCGGGAAGAAGTCACCTAGGATTCCGGTCCTCATGATGGCGAACAGAATCTGGAGGGCCCCCGCCGCCACGCCGACTCCGAGCGCGAGTTGGTAAGCCCGCTCTGGACCGTAGACCTCCCCCAGCTCGGTGATCGCGCCAAACGCGATCACGATCAGCCCGGCCGCCGGGCCCTTGATCGTCAACTCAGAGTTGCTGATCACGGTCGAGATCACCGCACCGACGACCGCGCTGAAGATTCCAGCTATGGCTGGATAGCCCGAGGCGAGCGCGATTCCCAAGCAAAGCGGGAGCGCAATCAGGAACACCAGAAAGCCGCTGAACAGGTCCGAGCGCCAGTGGGCTCGGAACCCTGCGAGGTTTCCTCGAGGTGGGTCCTCGGCCGGAGCTGAAGAGGGGGGCTGAGGAGTCTGGCTCAATGGAGTCTCCATCCGCGGTGGCGGTGTTGGCTTGGAAGTCTCGGGCAAATGCAACTCGAGGGCCTGACGCCCAAATGCCATTAGGCCGTGCTAGTCGGGGCAGGACGCCACAGCTGGACACCCACTGACGTTCGACTGGGTCAGATCGCGCCACTCTGAGACTCCACCGCTTTGGAATCGCCGGGGTTAAGGCTCGAGGAGTTCGGTCCTCGGATTGCAAATCGCCCGGCTTCGCCTTCCCAAGGTCGTTTCCCAACGGGGCGCCTACCCACCTAACGCCCCGGAGACTGGATCCTTGACTCGAATCAGCGCGGAGCGCCTCCACGAGGCGCTCGCTTCTGCGGCCCACCTGCTCCCGGCCCAGGGGCCGATCGGGGTGTTTGTTCACCACAACACTCTGCACGCCTTCCAGCACAAGCCATTCTTCGCCGCTGTCGAGGAAGCAGCAAACATCCACGGGGCCGAGCCGTATCTGAGCGAAGAGCGCTTTCGTGCCGAGTTGGCGAAGGGTCGAATACTGCTCCAAGACCTCTCTGCCGAGGTCGAGTGCGAGCTGACACTGCGGGGGCACGAGCGGGGCTGCGAGGTCTTCCCCGGTCTGACCCGCTCAAAGCTCTGGCACCTCCTTCTCCTGCATGAGATCGAACCCCTGGGTGGCCCCTCCCTCGCGTGGCGGCTGACCCAAGGCCGCCGGCTGGGCCGTCTCCGATCCCGCATGCCTCAGGACGCGCGACTGCGAGTGCTCGCAGATACGCGGGCGTGGTTTCAGCGAAGAGTCGAGGCGGGCGACGACCTAGAGACCCTGGCTGGGCTCGTGACTCCTGGCCTCAAGGGGAAATCCGCTGAGTCCTACCTCCTCGAAGCTCTGGACCTTCCCTGGCGGCGCAGCGCGCTCGAGGCTCTCCCCTGGCGCGACCCCGAGGCGCTCGGCGCGGCATGTCTCCAAGCGGCTTGCGTCGTCGCTGCGCGATCCCTCCCCCCGATCCCTTCTAGCGAAGCCCCAACGAGGCCGCGGCCCCGCGATCGGATCTTGGCGTCAGCTGGTTTCGATGCTGACGCGCTCGTTCACCCTTTCTTGATCCCCTGGGTCAGCGCCTACGTCGATCAGGGTGGCGCCTACTGGCCCATTGAAGGGCGAGCCGAGGGCCTGTTCACCTGCCTGGCAAAGAGTTGGACGCTGGCAGGTAGCCTCTTGCAGGGCTGGCAGCGGGGGCTGCAACGTCGCATGGAGACGATCATTCGCCTTCGCCAGACGCCAACTGAGGTGGTCCTGAGTGAACTCGAGTTGTTGGGAATCAGCGAGGAAGTTCTCGAGGAGTTCCTCGCCCAGACCCTGCTTGCGCTTCCGGGTTGGGCTGGGATCGTCCAGGTCCTGGAGCAGAGGCCTGAGAGTGCGCCCAACCAGGCTCCTGACCTGAGCTTGCTCGAGTTCCTAGCGCTTCGGCTCCCCCTCGACCGGTTCGCTGCGACTTTCCTGGCGCGCCGCAACCTCGGCCTGACTAATCTCCGCGCGCTCCCGCCAGTCCCAGCCCAGGCCCCGGCCAACTCGAGCGAGCGAGCTTGGGTACTCCGCGAGGTCGCAGAGCTAGCTGGGATCTCGGCTCCCGCCTTGCGCAAGACGGGACAAGACGCGGTGGCCACGCTCCTGGACGAAGTCGTGGCCTTCGACGAGGTCAGCCGTCGACGGGTGTGGCACCTTGCTTATGAACGAACTCACCGCGACGAAGTCCTGGCAGCGACTCGCACTCACTGGCTCGCTGTGCAGGCCCTCAATCCCCCGGCGCCGAGGATTCAGGCCGTGTTCTGCATAGACGAGCGGGAGGAGTCGATACGACGCCACCTCGAGGAGCAGGGCCCGCAGTTTGAGACCTTCGGGGCGGCTGGATTCTACAACCTGGCGATCCATTACAAGGCTCTCGACGAGCCACGTACGGCCCCCCTCTGCCCCGTGGCTGCGAATCCGGTGCACCAGATTCATGAGGAGCCAGCCCTCAGCCAGGAAGTCGGGCACAAACGGCGACGCGTCCGACGGAAGGCGCTTGGGCGAGTCGTACACACCCTGCGGGTCTCTTCGGAGCACGTCGTTGGCGGACTCCTCTCGACCCTCGGCTATGGACTCTTGAGCGCCTTCCCTCTCGTGAGCGAAACCCTTTTTCCACGCTGGAACGCCACAATATTGGGCGAGTGGGAAGGAGCCATTGGGTCTAAGCCCACGACTGAGTTGACCGCGTTTCGCTCAGGAGAGGCAGAGCCTCCCTCCGGGGAGTTCCCGATTGGGTTCACCGTCGGGGAGGCCGTCGCGCGCGTCGGCTCCCTCCTGGAAGACATGGGATTGACTCAGGCCTTCGCTGATTTGGTCGCAATCTTCGGGCACGGCTCGCAGAGCCTAAACAACCCCCATGAGTCCGCGCATGACTGCGGCGCATGTAGCGGGCGACACGGCGGGCCGAACGCACGGCTCTTCGCGACCCTCGCTAACAATCCTGAAGTTCGAAGCGGACTGATCTCGGAGCACGGAATCGAGATCCCCGCAACGACATGGTTCGTCGGGGGGTTTCATGACACGTGTACTTCAGGAGTCACCTACTTCGACGTTCACGAGTCGCCTTCGAGCCACGGGGAACTCTTGGCGGAACTCCGCGACGGGATCGAAATCGCGAGAACGCTGAGCGCGCACGAACGTTGCCGGCGGTTCGAATCTGCTTCCCTGGGCTTGACCCCGGCAGAGGCTCTCCGTCATGTGGAGGGTCGCGCCACGCATCTCGCCCAGCCCAGGCCCGAATACGGTCACGCCACCAACGCGCTCTGCCTCGTCGGCCGACGTCGCTGGTCGCGAGGCCTGTTCCTGGATCGTCGCGCGTTCCTCGTCTCCTACGACCCGACTCGGGACGAGTCCCTAGACATTCTGACGCGCCTCTTGACCTCCGTCGGACCCGTCGGGGCAGGGATCAACCTCGAGTATTACTTCTCCTTCGTGGACAACGAACGTTACGGGTCTGGTACCAAATTGCCCCACAACATCACCGGTTTGCTTGGAGTCATGAACGGACACCGGAGCGATCTCCGAACCGGACTCCCCTGGCAAATGGTGGAAATCCATGAGCCCGTTCGGCTCCTGACGATCGTGGAAGCAACCCCCGCCTCGCTCGAAGAGGTCGCGGCGCGAAGCCCAGAAGTGGCTGAACTCGTGGGCGGGGCCTGGATAAACCTCATCAGCATGCACCCCGAAACGGGTGAGCTTCAGCGCTACACCACCGCGGGATTCGAGCCCTACGTCGTACGCCCAAGTCAGCTCCCCTCGGCTCCAACGTCCGTCGACTACTACAAGGGCGAGCGAGGGCACCTCCCACCCGCTCAGATCTCCGCAGGACAGGAGTTTGCGGCATGACCTCTCCTTACCTTCCCTACCTCCAAGTCTTGGCCGCCCTGGTCGTGGCGCTCCCAACCTTGGCTTGTTTCCTTCACGGCGCAGGCTCGCTCCTCATGGGTCGTCCCCCCGAGCGAGTTACAGAAGTCCTCGTGGCAACCAGCCTTGTCTCCTCATTCGTGGCGACGATCCTCATCGCCCTCGGAATGGCGCTCTTCGGCGTGGAGCAGTTTGAGGTCACCCTTGGGACGGCGTTTCGAGTCGGGGACTACGCCTTCGAAGTCGGACTCCTTGTCGATCACCTCACGATTCCCTTCATGGCCCTCACCACCGCGCTCCTGAGCCTGATCGGCAAGTTTTCCTCTAGCTATCTGCACCGCGAGCCAGGGTTCAACCGGTTCTTCTTCCTGCTCCTTCTGTTCGCGGTGGGCATGCTGCTGATCACCATGGCGGGAACCGTGGACTTGATGTTCGTGGGCTGGGAGATCGTTGGCGTGACCTCAGCGCTCTTGATCGGCTTCTTTCACGAGCGGCCCAACCCAGCACGGAGTGCGTTGTGGGCGTTTGGGATTTATCGAGTCTGCGACGTCGCCCTGCTGGCGGCCACGATCTTGATCCACTCGGCCACGCACTCCGCCAACTACAGCGAAGCCTTCGCCCCCAGCGCATGGCCGGCGGGGACTCCCCACCTCAGCGGCGCCATGGCAACTTCGATTGGGATCTTGCTCGTCTTCGCGGCTCTAGGAAAGTCTGCCCAGGTCCCCTTCTCTGGCTGGCTGCCTCGGGCCATGGAGGGACCGACCCCCTCCAGCGCGATCTTCTACGGGGCGCTCTCGATCCATGCTGGCGCATACCTCCTGCTTCGGAACGGACCGATCTTGGAGGCCTCTCCGATCGCGGCGGGAATTCTCGTAGCGATTGGCGTGATCACCGCCCTCCATGCGACCTTCGTCGGGCGCGTTCAGACCGACATCAAGAGCATCCTAGCCTACGCCTCGGTGACCCAAGTCGGCTTGATCTTGGCCGAGATCGGCATGGGTCTGCGGATCCTCCCCTTGGTGCACCTGACCGGGCATGCCCTTCTGCGGACCCTCCAGCTCCTTCGCTCCCCCTCCCTCCTCCACGAGCGGCACAAGCTGCAGCTGAGCTTGGCGAGCGAACTTCCCGAGAGCGGGACCTATTACGAGCACTTGCTTCCCTCTCGTCTTCGCCGCTGGCTCTACACCATGGCCCTCGAACGCGGGAATCACGACGTGATCCTGAGGGGCATGATCTTGGAGCCCATCCTGGCAACCGCTCGTCTTCTAGAGCGGGCTGAAGCCTTCTTAGGGGGGAGCGTGCGCTCGGGATCTCAAATCCAAGCGTCCGCCTCCTGCGAAGAGAGCCCAGCCAGTACGGAGCCGCTGTCCGATCTCTCGCTTGTGCCTGCTCGGTCAAGGAAGTCTCGGTGAGCACGCTCCTCGTTCCATGGTCGACGACCTTGGTGGTCCTCCCCGCGGTCACCGCCCTAGTCACCTCGCGGTTGACCGACCGCCGCCGAGCGCGGACCCTGTCAGTCGTCAGTGCGGGGATCGGCCTAGCCCTAGCGGTTGGGCTCCTGCTTTCGGTGTTCGGGCTCGGGGGAGAGCGCGCTTTGCTGGCCGATCCCCTCGCGTTCGCCCCGCTCGGCCCGCGCCCGCTGTTCGGCCTCGACTTGATCAGTGCACCCCTCGTGGTCCTCGTAGGACTCACGACTTTGGCTTGCGTGTGGGGAACCCCCGCCAACGAGGGTCAAGCGCGCACCTTGACCCGAATCATGGCTCTCCAGGCCGCGACTCTAGCCGCCCTCGTCAGCCTCCACGCTGAGCTCTTTGCGGTGGCCTGGCTCCTGACGCTAGTTCCCGTCGTCCTCGAGCTACGCGCACGCGGAGCCACTCGAATGGCGAAGGTCTTCTTGCTCTACCAGGGCCTCGGTTGGTTCGCCCTCGCGATCGCGTTCTGGAGTTATGGCGGAGCGGCGCTCTTTGATGGAGGTCAGCAAGGCGCAGGCATGGAGGTCGGGCTCCTAGTCGCTGTCGTTCTGGCCGCCGCGGCCCGTCAAGGGCTGCTTCCCTTCCACTCGTGGCTGCCTTCCCTCCACGAGCAGGTCCCTCCCGGGATAACCGCCCTGACTTTCGTTCCGCAGCTGGGGGGCTATCTCTTGGTTCGACTTCTCGCGGGAAGCCCTGGGGCGGAAAACTTGGAGGTTCTCCAAGTCGTGGTGGTCCTCGGCGCGGCGACTGCTGTCTATGCCGCCCTCTTGGGAGTGATTCAGACGGATCTCCGCCGCAGTGTGGGCTGGCTCGCTGTGAGCCAATCGGCGCTCGTGATGTGTGGCCTGGCCGCTGATGGCTCGGTCGGATTGACGGGCGGGCTTCTCCTCTGCGGCTCGAGCGGACTCGCTCTCACCGGCTTGCTCTTGACTGTG
>JAESQQ010000837.1 GCA_016765095.1 Planctomycetota bacterium
ACCCCGGCTACGCCCGCCACCGCCCCGGCATGAGCCAACCGGCTGTCGCCCCGCTGAGCTCCGAAGAGTCGGAGCGCCTCGTGGCCACTCGCCGCGACCTCCACGCCCACCCCGAGTTGGCCTACCTCGAGACTCGCACCGCGCAGATCGTCGCGGAGCGGCTCGCCGCAGCGGGTTACACGATCCAGACCGGGGTCGCCCAGACCGGCGTCGTCGCGCGCCTCTGCGGGAGCCAGCCGGGGAAGACCCTCCTCCTGCGGGCAGACATGGACGCGCTCCCGATCCAAGAAGTCGGCGAGCACGACTACCGGAGCCAGCACGCTGGCGTGATGCATGCCTGCGGTCACGACGGCCACGTGGCGGCGCTCTTGACGACGGCGGAGCGGCTCGCGAGCGCCGACTTGCCCGGGACTCTCGTGCTCTGCTTCCAGCCGGCCGAGGAAGGACGCGGGGGCGCTGAGGCCATGATCGCGGCCGGGGTCCTAGACCGCGTCGACGCTGTGTGCGGGATCCACCTCTGGAACGGGCTCCCGACGGGCACGATCGGCCTCGCCGAGGGACCCGTGATGGCCGCCGTCGATCGGTTCGACCTCGTCCTCCGCGGCCAGGGCGGCCACGGCGCCATGCCTCACCAGACGCGGGATCCTCTCGTCGCGGCGGCGCAGCTCGTGACGGCGCTCCAGACGATCGTGAGTCGGGAGACGAGCCCCCTCGACTCCTGCGTCGTGACCGTCGGCATGTTGACCGCTGGGGACACCTTTAACGTGATTCCTGCCGAGGCGCGCTTGAGCGGGACCTGTCGGACCTACGCCCCCGCGGCCCACGCCGCGCTTCCTGAGCGCTTCCGACGAGTCGTGGAGGGGATCGCGGCCGCGCACGCGGTCGAGGCCACGATCGACTATCAGCGGATCTGCAGCCCCACGATCAACCACCCCGAGTTCACCGCCTGGGCGCGGGAGGTCGCGGGCGAGGTGTTCGGCCCCGGCGTGGTCCGGACCTCGGGCGAGGGAACCCAGACCATGGCCGGCGAGGACTTCTCGGCCTTTCTCGAGCGGCTCCCGGGCTGCTTCGCGTTTGTCGGCTCCAAGAACCCCGAGCGCGGCTTGATCGAGCCGCACCACTCCGACCGGTTCGACTTCGACGAGTCGGCGCTGGAGGTCTCGGCGCGCTTCCTGGAGGGCGTCGCCCGTCGCTACTTGTCTAGCCGCGGCCTGGGGTCGTGTGCGAAAGTGAGCGAATGAAACGGCGCTACGACGTGGTGGTGATCGGGGCGGGCCTCGCCGGGGGTGCCTTCGCCTGGGCTTTGGCCCGGCGGGGGCAGAGCGTGCTCGTCGTCGAGCGGGAAGCTCGGGCTGGCGTTCACGCCAGCGGCCGCAACGCAGGTCTCGTTCGGCGGATTGAGGCCTCGAGTTCAGTCGCGCGACTCTCGCGCGAGGGCGCCTCGCTCCTGGCCGATCCGCCCCAGGACCTGGCCGCCGGACCGCTCTATCGTCAAACGGGTTCGATCTTGATCGCGCGCGGGCCCGAGCTCGCGGTCTGGGAGGCCGCGGCCGCCGACGCGATCGAAGCGGGAGTCGAGGTCGAGCGCGGTCCGGCCGCGGACCTGGCTGAGCGGAGCGGGCTCCGCTCGACGGACGGGATCGCGTTTCGAACACCCCGCGACGGCGTCGCCGATCCGCACGAGGTCCTCTCGGCATTCCTGGCCAGCGCCCGAGCTCAGGGAGCCGAGGTCGCGTTCGAAGCCCCCGCTCGATTGAACATCCAAGGAGGACGTGTCGTGGGGGTCGAACTCCCGAGCGGAGAGGTCGAGGCGGAGTGGGTCGTCAACGCGGCGGGTCCCTGGGCGGCTGAGCTCGTCGCGGACGCTGGCGGCCTCGCGTTGGACCTCCAGAGTTACCGCCGGCACTTGTTCTACACGGGCCCGTTGGCGGGTGTCTCTCCGAACGCTCCCTGGATCTGGGACCTCGAGCGCGGGTTTTACCTTCGCCCGGAGAGCTCGGGCTGGCTGCTCTGCGCCTGCGACCACGAGCCGCGACCGCCGGAGGACACTCAGGCCGCCACCGACGCGGGCAACCGCTTAGCCGCCAAGGTGATGGCGCTCGCCCCTGACCTCGTCGATCACCCGATCGCTCGCTCTTGGGCTGGGCTGCGGACCTTCGCGCCGGACGGACGGTTCGTGATCGGGCCTGACCCCCAGCTCTCTGGCCTGTTCTGGGCGACGGGGCTCGGCGGACATGGGCTGACCACGAGCGGAGCGGTCGGTTTGCTCGGGGCGCGGGTCCTCTCTGGCGACGCGAGTCGAGCGGAGCTAGCGCCCTTCGATCCGGGTCGGTTTCTTACGGCCGCGGCCGGAGTGGGGGAGCGAGCATGAGCGACGCCCTGACGCGCTTCACCTCTCGCCTCTCGTGGCCGCTCTTGCTCACGGCGGTCGTGTTCGGGGCTGGAGTCGGAGTCCTCCGCTACCAATCCGAGCGGCAAGGCCTCGAGCCCGTCGAGCCAGTCAGTACGCCCGTCGTGTTCGCGACTCCCGAGGCGAGTCCGAGCGCGTCCACTCGCCCGACGCCCAAGCCAAAGGCGACGCCTCGCCGGCCCGCCTCTCGAGCCGGGGCCCGGGCCGCCCTTGAGAGCGGTGCGTTCAAGGAGGCGATTCGCCAGGGCAAGGTGATGCGGGCTGACGAGCTCGTCGAGGAGGCCTACCTCCTCCAAGCTCTGACGCGCTCGATCCAGCTCGGTCGGTTCGGCAAGGAGGAGGCCGTCCTTGAGGTCACGCTCGCAAAGGGCGGGACCCTCGTCGGTCTGATGGAGGAGGGGAGTCGGCTCCTCGAGCAAGTCGACGGCCACGAGCGTCGCCTGACGCCAAGCGAGATCGGCTCCAGTCGAGAGCTAACGGGCACAGAGCGCGCGCGCGCGCTTGAGGCAGACCTCGAAGCGGCGCGGCGGAAGCTCGGGGACAAGGCCGGCGCCCTCGCGCTTCACCGCTTGGCTTACCTCTCGTTCTCGGCCGGATTCCGTCCCGCCGGGACGAAATGGCTACGCGAGGCGCTCGAAGGGCGCGAGGGAGCGATCCTGGTCGACATGTTCGGCGAGGGTGACTTCGACCGCCTTCACCGGGCTCGTCGGGTGCTCGCTGGTGAGTCCGTCGAGGGTCCGATCGCGCGGCTGCCTGATCCCGACCCGATCGATCCCGACCCGATCGAGCCCGACCC
>JAESQQ010000838.1 GCA_016765095.1 Planctomycetota bacterium
CCCCCGCCCGCGGCGATCGTGGCCCCCGCCCCGCTGAAAGTGATCGCGCCCACGCCCGGCGTGAAGACCGTGGCGTTCGTCAGGTCCCAGTTCCCGCCGACCGAGAGCGAGGTCCCCCCCAGCGTCAGGTTGACGGCTCCCACTGGCGAGAAGTCGACGTTCCCGTTGATCACGTTCGGGAACGCCCCGAAAGTCGCCGAGCCCAGCGTCGCCGTCAGGCTGTCGATCAACACCGCGTCCTGCCAAGTCGCCACACTGAGCGCGTTGTTGAGCGTCACCGCTCCCAAGTTCACAGCGTTCTGATTGATAAACTGCACGCCCCCCCCGTCGAGCGTGATCCCGCCCGTCAGGGTGCTCAGCGTGTTGGCCGTCACGTCTCCCCCGACGGTCAATACGCCCGTCGTCGTCGTCAGGCTCCCGTTCGTCGCGACCAGGCTCAGCGCACCCGCCACGTCTATGTTGTTCGCTCCTGAGGCGAGGATCGTCGAGACGGTGAGGTCGCCTGCGATCGTGAGTGTGTCATTTGCGACCGTCAGTCCAGTCGCGCCAAGGTCAGCGGCGTCGACGTCGTTAAAGCTGTCTCCGACGTTCACGCTCAGGGTCTGATCTGTGCCGCCAAAGGTCGTGGTCGAGCCCACTCCCATGGTGACAACGATCCCACCGCTGACCGTCACCGCGCCGTTGAGGTTGAGGTTACCGCCGCCGTCGATCGCGCCGCCGCTGCCGGTGACCGCGCCGCTGACCGTGACGTTCCCGTCCGCGCTCAGCGTGCCGCCGTTGACGGTCAAGGCCGTGATCACGGCGTCGCCGCCGACCGTCACGGAGCCGGCGGTCACCGTCAGACCGCTGTTGAAGTTGAGGGTTCCCGTCGTCGGTGTAATGTTGGTCACCGAACCCGAGACGGTCGCGAGTCCCGTCACGGTCACGACGTTCGCGCCGGCCGTCAGGGCCCCTGCGACGCCCAGAGTGCCCGTCACGACCAAGTTCTGAGCGTTGAGCGAGAGCGTGTCGGTCGCGTCCACGACGAGGTTCGTGCTGACCGCGCCGCTGGTCTGAACCGTGACGGTGTTGCCACCCGCCTTGACCTGCACGTTGCCAATGTTGATCGCGCCGCCGTCCCAGGTCGCGGCGCCGTCGAACACGACCTCCCCGGTCCCGGCGGTGAAGACTGCGGTCGGAGAGACCGTCAGGCTCGTGCTGACGAGGGTGTCGCTCGCCCCCGTGGTGTTCTGAACGTAGGTCCCGGTCAAGTTGATCGTGAAGTTGTCAGCGTTGACTTGAACGGTGTTCGCCAAGGAGTTGAGCGTCCCGGCGTCCTCGATCACGATCGAGTTCGCGGCGAACGCGATCCCAGCCACACTCGTGGTCCCACCGTTGACGCGGAGCGTGCCGTTGACGCTCGCCCCGCTAGCCATCGTCAGGGTCGTGGTCGCGTCGAGCTGGAGACCCCCGGTGCCGCCGCCGCCAAATCCGGCCACGCCGCCCGCGCCTGTGATCGAAGCGGTCGCCCCGTTGTGCACGACAAAGAACGCGCCTGTGGTGAGATCCGCCCCACCCGTCAAGTCGAGGTTCAAGCCAGCGGTTGCGCCGTTTAGAACGAGGTCCGCGGTCAGAGTGAAGCCCGCGTCGGCGTAGCCGCTCGTGAAGACCAAGCCCGCGACGGTCCCGGCCACGTTGTTCGGCGGAACGCCCCCGGTTGAGGAGATCGCGTCGAAATAGGCCACCTCGCCGGCCGCAATCGGACTTCCGCTGCTCCAGTTCGAGCCCAAGGTCCAGTCAGCGGTTCCGCCCAGCCAGCGATTGCCTGGCACCCAACCGGGTGAGTTGGTCAGATTGGCCAGCGGCGTAGCGACCGCTACGAGCGGCGTCTGGGTCCCGCCTAGAGCGTTGCTGTCGACGACCGTCAGGGTGTTTCCGCTGAAGGTGGCCGCGGTGGCCACGTTGAGGTTCCACTGCGCCACCCCGGGCGTGGGGTCGTTGAGGGTCACGTCCGCGACCGTGAAGTTGCCGGCGGTGACGGTCGCTGTGGTGCTTTCCTGGAAAGTCAACGTGCTTCCGACACCCGTGAAGCTGAACGTTCCGCTGTTCTGAGTCAGCGACGCGGCGCCGACGCCGTCGTTGAAGGTGTGCGTCAACCCGCCAGTCGTGCTGCTGAGCGTTCCGCCGTTTATGACCGTCGCGCCACCGCTGCCAAACAGGGTGTCCGAGCGGAGGTCAAAGGTACCGCTCGTGACCGTGACCTGGGAACTGGCCAGGATCGCCGGCGACGCCGTCGAGTTGAGGACCAAGGTGTTTCCGAGCCCCTTGGCGACCTCAATGCGCGGCAAGGAGGTCGTCGCCGCAGCGTTTCGGATCGTAATGCTAGCCGCCCCAGCGGTGTCGAAGGTGATCACACCGGTGCCCGTGACGGAGGCCCCGTTCGCCGAAACGTCGAGCGATCCTGCCAGGGTCATGTTGTTGGCGCCCATGGCGATCGACCCGCTCGAGGCCACCGTCAAGGTTCCTGCGATATCAGCCCCGGCCGGCACGCCGGGCCCCAGCGTCAAGGCGCCGACGATCGAAGCAGTCCCGTTTGCGACGAGGACCCCCGTGGTGGCGCCGTTGTTCATGGTTGCACTCGCCGCGAGGGTGAAGTCCGTCGTCGTCGTCACGTTGTTCAAGTTCCCAATGGTTAGGCTCCCCGAGGCGCCCTCGCCGACCGTGAGTGTGTCGGCTAGGAAGCTGCCGCTCGTCGTGACCGTCGCGCCGTCGTTGATCCTCACGAGGCCCAGATTCGGGGTGCCCGCGAGGGTCATGCCCGTGTTGGTCAGCTCGAAGTCAACGTTTCCGCCGGTCGCGGCCGTCGTCACGACGCCGCCAGTGATCGAGAGCGCCCCCGAGGCGCCGTTAACCGTCACGCCGGTGGCCTGGTTGATCAGGATCAGGGAGCCCCCGGTCATGTTCAAGCTGCCGACGTTGAGCGAAGGCGTCGTGCCGCCAGCCTGCGTGATCGTTCCGTTCGTGAGGGTCAAAGCGCCGGTCACGTTCACTGTCGCGATCTGGCCAGACAAGATCATGTTGAGGTTCGCGTTGACGCCGTTGAGGATCAAGCTGCCCGTCGTGAAGGAGTCCGCGCCGTTGACGCCCGTGTCGTTGAGGAGGATCGTCCCGTTCGTCACGGTCGTGGCGCCGGTCACGGTCAAGTTGAAGCCGTTTAGGTCGAGCGTGCCTCCTCCACTGATCACGAGGCTCGTGGCGATAATGTCGCCGCCCAGCTCCAAGGTATTCGAGCCGGTGAA
The DNA here is from genome assembly GCA_016765095.1 of Planctomycetota bacterium. Classification (GTDB taxonomy): domain Bacteria; phylum Planctomycetota; class J058; order J058; family J058; genus NORP233. The sequence continues at coordinate 3,279 of JAESQQ010000838.1, forward strand.
CTCGATCGCGCCGAAATTCATGAGCCCGGGCGTCGCTTGCCGATCTCGCCACTGAAAGGGCCCCCCACCGTTGGAGGTCGTGAACTCGATCACACCGTCATTTTGAATGTCGAGGACCTCCCCGTTTCGCCCGTACACCATGTCCCCACCAACTTGAAGCCGGCTCCCCGCCCGGATCCGGATCTTGGCGCCCGTGCCTCCGTTTCCCCTTCGCCAGTTGACGTTCTGGTTGACCGTCAGCGTCACGGGGACCGGCGCGCCCCCTAGGTTCACGCCGATGTCGAGGACCCCGTCGAAATTGGAGTTGTTGTTCGACTCGAGCTGAAGGACGGTGTGATTCTGAAAGAGGCGAGCGTCCGCGTCACTCACAGAGCCGTTCTGGTCGAACCGAGCGGTGGTCCCGCTTCCAGGGACGCCCGAACTCCAGTTCCCTCCGCTGTTGAAATCTCCCGGTCCGTTGCCGTTGCCCAAGGTCCAGTCGCTCTGAGCCGAGGCCACTCCCGGCGCTGCAACGCAGAGCGCGAGCGCAGAAATCAACGTCCACGCCCTCAAGCCGAGCGCGGATTGTGTCGAAGAGGCTGAGAAGAGCGAGAGCTGGTTGGCTGAAGACTGGCTCATGAGATCCCCCGTAGGCACACGATCGCGTGGGCGGATAAAGCCCTAAGGAATCCGCGTGCCGGCGAGAGGATAGTCGCGACTTCTTAGCGGCGCCACCTCTTTCTTGCGCACAAGCCGTTTCACTGCATGGGCTTGGACTCAACCGCAACCATCGCGTCAGTGAGCGAATTCGCCCGATCGGGTTTCATGCTGAACCTCTTGGCGGCGCTTTCGCCGGGGAGGGGTTGCGCGATGACACCCGCTGCTCGGCGGAGGCTGATTTCAAGGACTTAGCTGGGTCCGCGCGCTCGAGATCTGGGGCAAAAGGTTTCGAAATCGCACCGGTTCGGGGGACGCACACCCTGCTCGCGGGGAATGCGCAGATGAGTTGCCCTAGTTAGGATCCCACTGGGCAGCCCGCGGTCGAAACGACCGCGGTCTCAGCTACGGGTCTCTGCCCAGGGTGGTTCATGGCGCAACTGATTATCGTCGAGGGCGAGAACCGAGGGCGAGCCTTCGACCTCAATGAGCCTCGCGAGACCCTCGGTCGAGCCAGCAACAACTCGATCGTGTTGGGCGATCGCCGAATCAGCCCCAACCACGCCGAGATCGTGCGCAAGAAGCACGGCTACGAGATCAAGAACCTCGATCACTCCAAGGCGCTCCAGGTCAACGGCGAGGTCTTCAAGACGACCCGGCTCCAGCACGGCGACTGGATCACGATCGCTGACACGACCTTTGTGTTCTCCGAAGACTCCGAGCCCAAGGCCGAGAACATAGACCTCCAGACGATCGACACCGACGATCTCCTCCGGAGCCAGATCCACACCCGGCGCAAGAGCTTCGAAGACGCCGAGTCGGTGATCGAGAGCCTCGCCGGCCACGGCCCTAAGACCGCCGACAAGCGGCTCAAGACCCTGTTCAAGCTCGCCGGGCGCCTGAGCGGGACCCTCGTCCTGCGCCGCCTGGGCGACAAGCTGGCCGACGAAGTGTTCGACGTGTTCGACGCGGACCGGGTCTTCGTGCTCATCATGGAGGAGGACCAAAAGCGCCTCAAGCCCCTCGCCAAGCGGACTCGAGACCAAGTCGACTCCAGCTCGGAGATCTCGCGGACCGTGATCAAGGAAGTCCTCTCGACCCGAGAAGCCGTCCTCTGCTCCAACGCCATGGACGACGAGCGCTTCCTGAGCGGGAAATCGATCGTCGACAGCGACGTCCGCAGCTTCATGTGTGTCCCCTGCCTCCACCAGGGCCGAGTCGTGGCCCTGATCCAAGTCGACAGCTCCGCCGAGAGCAGCTACAGCTCCGACGACCTCGACCTCCTAAACGGCGTCGGTCAGTTCGTGGCCGTCCTGATCGAGAACTGCAAGGCCTACCAAAAGGGCCGCGAGCACAACCAACAGCTCTTCCACCTCGGTCGGGCGATCCAAGAGCTGTCCGCGTTCTTGGACCGCGAGACGATCCTCAAGGAGGCCGTGCGCATTGCCGGCCAGCAGCTCGGCTGCACCAAGACCTCGATCATGCTCCTGACCGACGAGGGCCGGCTGCGGCTCGAGAGCGTGCAAGGCATGACCAAGGACGTATGGGGAGAGATCCGGGGGACCGATATCGGCGACAAGTTCTGCCGAAAAGTCGTCGAGGAGGCCCGCCCGCTCCTCGTCCAAGACGTGCGCGAGCTCGGCTACCGGCCGAACCCGCGCTACTCGACCCGCTCGTTCCTGATCGTGCCGATCATGTCCAAGGCCAATACGAACATGGGCCGGCGCACTCAGACCGACGCCAGCGCGAGCGTCATGGGTGTGATCGCGGTCACCGACAAGTACGGCGGGGGTCGCTTCAGCGGCAACGACCAGAAGATCCTCGACATTCTGGCCGGCCAGCTCGCCGTCACGCTCAAGAACGCCGAGCTCTACGAGAAGGCGACCGTCGACGGCCTGACCCGGGTCTACCTCCGCCGCTACTTCGAGCAGCAGCTCCAAGAGCGTGTTGACGAGGTCATGAACGGCGGGACCTCTCCCCTCTCACTCCTGATCCTCGACATTGACCACTTCAAGCACACCAACGACACCTACGGCCACCAGGCAGGCGACGAAGTCCTGCGCACACTCGGAGCCTTACTCAAGAAGTGCGTTCGCCCCTCGACCGACACCGTGGCCCGGTTCGGCGGCGAGGAGTTCACCGTGATCCTCCCCGGCGCCGACATGCCGCTCGCGACCAAAGTCGGCGAGCGGATCCTCAAGGCTGTCGAAGCCGAGGCCTTCCAGATCGGCGACGGCCAAGAGATCCACAAGACCTGCTCAGTCGGAGTCGCGACGGTCATGCCTGGCGAGCGCGAGACCCCAGCCCGGCTGCTCAAGAAGGCCGACTACTCGCTCTATGAGGCCAAGGGCTCAGGGCGCAACCGGCTCGTGTGTTGGAGCGACCAGCTCCTCGCCAAGCTGCGCCGGACCGCCAGCTTGCGGAACGCGCCGACCGACCTCTAGAGCCTCCAAGAGGCCGATCGGCGCGCCCCGGGGCGGGCGGGGGTAAACCCCGCCCC
>JAESQQ010000839.1 GCA_016765095.1 Planctomycetota bacterium
AGTCTCACCCCGTCCTCGCGCCCCCGAGCCTCGCGACGCCCGCATGCCAGGCCGCTTCACCCGGATCTCCTGGGTAGAGGGGCCAAACGGCCGGACGAGCCCCGTCGATCGCAGCAATTGGTAACGCCCAGGCTGGCTCTGCCCTCGCTCTCTTTCCACCGTTGGCGTCCCTAGGCGACGTCAACGGCAGCGCGCATCAAGGCGGCCCCGCTGGCCAGACGAGGGTCAGGTCGGGCCTGCGCTCTCGCGTGGGAGAACGCGCTTTAACCCTCTGGCAAGAAGGCCCGGACCCGGACACGCTCCGACTTGTCCGAGGTCGGGATCAGCAGCGGGATCAAGCTCTCAGCGGTGCTCCGGCGCGAGTTCACGACCAGGAATCCCCACTCGGTCTCCTCCCAGTGCGAGATCGCGTCTCGGGGGACTTTGATTCGGTTCAGCGCGTGGCCTTCCTTGATCAGGGCCGGTTCGAAGATGAGGGTCCCGTCACGGGCCGTGCAGGCTCCGTAGCGCCGCCTCGTCCTCTGGAGCGAGTCCCACATGAGGACCATCGCCAAGCTGCCGCAGCCAATGCAGGTCAGCATCACGCGAGTCTGAGTCAGCCAGGGAAAGACCAGCAGGAGGTCTTCGAGGAGCTCCTCGTCCACCTGTCCGATGACAAAGCCAAGGACGCTCAAGCCAATCCAGAGCAGCGCGTAAACGAGCACGAGCCAGCGTGCCCATGGAGGTTCGGGGCGGCGAAAGGCGAACTCGGGCGCGGCGTTGGAGCCGCCTGAGTCGGCGTTGCTCAGCTCAAACTCTCTGGAGCAAAGTGCTTCGAGGGTTCCCGAGGCAAATCCCCAACGAGAGAGAAACGGTCGTATTCGATTCCCACCCGTCACCACCCATGGATCAACCCCAAGGTGCCACAGCAGCCCGTCCCACGCTTGCGCGAGAGCGTAAGTCGCGCCGGCGCCGGGGCACACCCGTCCTCGCCGGGCCACACCCGTCCTCACACCCGTCCTCGCCGGGCCACACCCGTCCTAGGGTGGGTTTCAACTGGGGCGTTCCCCCTGCCGGGCGGTTCTCCCGGCCGAGCTCGCCCAAGCGTTCGAGGGCGTCGAGATCACGCGAGCGCCGGGTGAGTTCATAGAGGAGGCGCTCCGCGATCGTTCGAGCGACGTGCTCTACCGAGCCATGCTGGGCGAAGAGGAGACGCTGATCTACGTCCTGTTCGAGCACCAGAGCACCGTGGATCGGCTCATGGCGTTTCGCGTCCTGCGTTACATGGTGCAGATCTGGTCCCAATGGCTTGGCTCGCCTCGGAACGATTACGCCGGCGATCGACGCCCGCGTCCAGGCCGCCGGAGAGGGCGACCTGGAGAAGTGGGCGGAGTCGGCACTCTCCGCAAACACGATCGGAGACGTGTTCGAGCGTTAGCCCTCGAGCTGAGGGGCGTCGGTGAACCGAAGGCCGACGAGGTAGCTGTGAGGATCTTCCCCGAGTCGTGCGTGGGGCTTACCCGCCCTTTGTGGTCCTCGAAGTCGTCGTCACCTACCGTCTCAACCTATCTCGGCAACTCTTCGGTGCCCTCAGGAAAGCCGTCCGTGGTCACGCGCTCGGTCTCGTGTCGGAAAATCCTGCCGTCCGGTGCTCGATAGTAGAACGCCCCTTTGTCGAGCGGGATCGTTGGCTCGATTTCGATTGCCCAACCGGAAGAAACGACTGCTATAGAAAACCGATGTCCGTGCATGTCGCCCCCCCCCAGGTAGACGGAAGTCCGAGACTCCAGCAGCGCTATGCTCGCTGCCCAGGTGCCCTCGCTTGACCTGAAGAGATCCTGAGCTGCCTCCGTCCGCTTGATACTCTGCAAGAGGAAGATGTCATAGGTCGAGCGAGACACTTTCGTCAGCCTTTCCCGTGACTGCCAGCGCAGAGTGAGCAAGCAAAGGCCGCAGAGAAGTAGGACAGCGGAGGCCACTAGCAGGACCCGCACCTTCTTGCTCACTTGAAAACCCCTAAGTCGCGAAGGTCCTTGTATGCCGAGGCGGCATTTGCCCTCTGGACCTGGAGGTTGTGCCGTCCCGCCGCGTCGTAGGCGTACCTCCCGACCGTCGTCCCGTCGCTGACGCGCTCGACGCGCACCAGGCGGTCGAACAGGTCGAAGAACAGCCGGTGCTTTCCGTTGCGGATCCGGTTCCCGTTGTGGTCGTGGGTCTGCGTGTCCTCACCGACGAACGCCCCCGCCGCGTCGAAGGACGCGAGGCGGAAGCACTCGTTTTTTTCAGGGCTCTTGCGAGGTGGGGACAGGAGTTGGGTCGCTCTTCCCAAGAGCGCGCCGACGTCCAGGCGGGACGTCTTGGAGAGTTCGCTCCGAGCGTCGGCGTCGACCGTAGGATTCGGCGTATGACGAACCATCCCTTATGTGCAGCTTCACATAAATAATGGCTCGAGATCGCACAGAACCCGCTGACCTCAACCGCCTTCTGATACCTGGAGCAGGCGAGCACGAGGGCGTATTCGAGGACTTGGGTCGTCTTCTTGGTCGGCTTGATGAAGAAGATCCGACCCGTCGTCCGACGACAGACCGTGTGCGTCTGGTCTTTGCGGAGTCGGCGAGGCTGAGTCACAGGGCTCTGGTGCGCACGGAACGGGCCAGGGCCAGCCGCGCTCGAGTTAGCTCGATCGGAGTTCGGATCCGTCTCGAGCCTGAGACGAGCGTGGGCAAGATCTTCCCGTTGACTGGATCGGCGGGACGAATCAGCGACGAGACTCGGCTCGACACGACCTCCGTCAGGTGTCGCAGGCCCGCCCAGGGGTATGCAGAGTCAAGGCAGGCGCGCCGCCGTGTCCCAGAGGCGGCCAAATGCTGCCCCTGGCTAGACGAGGGCCATCTCGAACCCCGGTCGCCCGCTGGGGAGCTCGCGCTCGGCCCACGGGCCGTCGGGTGGACTGACCAAGAAGAGCTGAGCGGGAATCGGCGTCGTGCGATAGCGCACAAAGGCGGGCGCGTAGGGGTCGTCTTCGAACACGCAGGCGCAGAGGAAACGAAGTCCGCTCTGGCGGTGGCGGGTGTAGGCCTGATCGAGCAGCGCCTGGAACACCGGAGGGTCCTCGTTCAGGATCGCGACGTGGGTCAGGTAGGCGTAGGGCAGCACGTCGCCCGGCGGCGGCAAGGCGGGGTAGCGGAGGAAGAACGCGCCCAGGTTGAACGCGCGCCGGATCCAGGCCATGGATCCCCGGTAGGCCTCGACGCGGAACCGCTTGACCTCCTTGGCGTCCCAGACCGCGGCGCAGCCCACGAGCTCGGTTCCACGCCAGGCGCAAAGGAAGTCGTCGAGAGTCAGCCCCGGCCAGCGACGGAGCCGCTCGGCGAGCCGCTCGGCGTCCAACACGTATCCGAAGGGCTGACGGGACGACTCCTTGCCGAGGAGCTCGGCGATCGCGGAGAGGTCCTCTGTCCGAGCAGGGCGAACCTCACAGGGCCCCGGTCGCGGGCGTCGCGGAATCGTGAAGTGGAGGTTGGTGATCTCGAACTTCCGCCAGGGGCGATAGATCGGCTTCTTGGGGAACCGGCGCGAGCGCCGAGTCAACGTCTTGATCGCGATCTCGTTGCTGGCAATGATCGCGGTCAACCCGACCGCGCTCTGGGTCGTCTCGAGGAACTTCGCAAACCCCTCCCCGAAGTGGTTGAGGAGGAAGAACCCCCCGCGCAGCGAGTCCTCAAGGCGAAGGTCTCCCAGGTAAGTCACGGGCGTCTGCTTGCCCTCCAACCAGGCCTCGCGCGCGAGCATCGTCGCGACGCCCGAGATTCGCCCTTCGAGCTCTCCTACCTGAACCTGGCAGGCCAGGATCTGCTGCATTTCGTAGAGACCAAAGAAGTTCGGACCCCGCTCGACGGCCAACTTGAGGTCCCCGTCCATGGAGACGCGCGCGAAGAGCTCGCAGAGGGCAGCGTTGTCCGCCGGAGTCGCGTCCCGAAGGATCGCGCGAGCTCGACTCACAGACGCGCCCTCAACGAGACGCGCCGCCGGCTCCAGGAGAGCCGGCGGCGGGGAAGATTGCCGGAAGAGACCGGATCGCTCATTGGCTAGAGGTCAGGGCCGCCGCGATTCCAGCGCTGACCTCAACCTCGACCTGGCGGATCCGCAGGTAGCGGCCGTGGGCCCAGACCGTCTCCCCGTCCGAGTTGGCGAGCTGGACCCAGATCCCCTCGCGACGGAGAACCCTAAAACGCTCCCCCTTGCGGGCCCGGCCGATCCTCCCGTTCTCGGTCCCAGGGCCAGAGCGGAGGTTGAGAAACCGGACCACGCGGATCACCTCGGCTTCTTCGCTCGAGGGGCCCCAAACGGCGCCGCGAAACATGCGAAACCGGCGCGGGCTCAGGCCGTAGCGATCGCCGTGATTGCGGACCATGTCCATTCGGCTTCCGCCGGTGACCCGCCTCACAGCGAGCGCCTTCCCGTCGCTGATGTTGCCGTAGTAAATGACCTCGTCTGGCCTGCCGATCAGGTAGGTGTGCCAGACCTCCTCGTCGCCGAAGTTGGGAGACTCGGTGGTCTGATTCCAATCGAAGAGGACCATGTCGCCCCCCGCCCAGTCGTCGTAAGTGATCGCGTCGGTGTTGTCGGCCAAGTTCATGGCTCCCAGGAACCACTGTGACCAGATCCGAAAGCTCTCCGCGTCTTTGAATTGCTTGTCGGCGTTGGTAAAGGTCACGAAGCGACGCTCGGGCGGATAATAGGCCCGCCACGAGACGGGGAGCTTGTTGATCGCGGCGTATTCGCAGATCAGCGCGATCGAGAGGTCCGCGCAGTCGAGCAAGGTCCGAGCCTCAGCGTATTGCGCCGCGCGGGCCTCAGCCCAGGTCTGGTATTGGTAGGCGTAGGAGCCCTTGGAGGCGTCGCCTCGGGCTGGGTCCTTCCAGGCGTTCTCCGTCTTCCAGGCCCCGTCGTAGACGGGCGGCCCGCGGAACTGAGGGTCTTGGGCGTGGGCATAGCTGGTCAGAACGAGGGCCAGCAGTGCCCCAGTGAGGGCGCGTGCGGTCATGGAAGGCTCCTGGGTCTATTTTTCGTTTCCTTTGCAAGGAAGCGGCCATCCGACTTAACGACTTAACTGCTTATCGGACGACGTTTCGCAGTGACGTCCCACCAAACCTGGGAATCCGTGTCGACGGCGGCACCAACCTGGGCCGGTGGGACGGGGGTCAGCGAGCGCGGGTCTCGCTCTCCTCGTAGGATCGGCCGCTGTGAGCGACTCTCCTTCCCTTATAGGAACCCACGTCGACGACTGGGAGATCACCGAGGTCATCGGTGAAGGAGCCATGGGCGCCGTCTACGGGGCTCGACAAGAGGGCCGTCGGGCCGCGGTCAAGGTCGCCCACCAGAACCTAATCAGCAGCGACTCCATGGAGCGCTTCCGCCGGGAAGCGCAGATCCTGACCGAACTCAACAACCCCTACGTCGTGCGGTGCTTCTCGGCCGGGGAGAACGAGCGCTTCATCTATGTAGCGCTCGAGTTCATGGCAGGCGGCGCCCTCCAGGACTACGTCGAGTCCAAGGGGCCGCTCAGCCCGGCCCAGGCCGTGGGGGTCATGCGGAGGGTCCTCCAAGGCTTGGGCGCAGTGCACGCGGCGGGCGTCGTCCACCGCGACCTGAAGCCAGACAACGTGCTGATCGACGAGCTAGGTCGCCCCAAGCTCGCGGACTTCGGCCTGGCGCGACACCGTGACCACCGAAAGATCACCCTGGTCGGCACGATCCTGGGGACCGCGGACTACATGAGCCCAGAGCAGTTCAAGGGGGAAGCCGTCGATCACCGGGCCGATCTCTACGGCGCGGGGGCCATGCTCTATTTCCTCATGACGGGCGCTCCGCCCTATCAAGGGCGAAGCAGCCTCGCGGTCCTCAAGCAACACGCAGACTCACCCATTCCAGACCCCGCCGAGCTCAACCCAGCGGCGAGTCCCTTGACGGGGATCGTGCGCAAGCTAATGGCGAAGGACCCCGCCGATCGACCGAAAGACGCCACGGAGGCCCTCGCCTTGTTCGAAGGCCTCTCTGAGGCTCCTCTCGTGGGAAAGAGCCCGCTCACGCCTTTGTTTGGGTTCGATCCCGTCCGCCGCGCCGGCCAAGCCCTGACGGGACCCTCAAAGATCGCTGACGCCGTCGCGATCCTCCTGATCCTGCCCCTCGCGACGCTCCTCGTCGACTGCGGTCTCCGCCGGGGGCTGCTCGGCGCCGCGCGTCACCTCGGTGGGCCGGAGCTCTTGGCGGGCCTCCGAGCCCAGATCGACATTCATTGGGCCTGGGCGGTCGTCGTCGTGGGACTCCTGACCGTCCTAAGGACCTACGCTCGTCTGCGCCAAACGCAGGAGGCCTCCAAGTGAGTGACTACGATCTCCGTGAGCTCAAGGCTCCGCTTGTCTCGGGGGCCCCCCTCCGAGCCTTCACCTGGGCGATCGAGAGTTCCCCCGCCCGACGAATGATCGCGAACCGGCTCCTCCGCGACGCTGGGATCATTGACTTCCGCGGCGTCGAGTTGAGCGAGGCTCCGAGCGTTCGACCCGAGCTCCCCCAACCTGGCACCGAACAGGCCCATGCTGGAGAGGACTTCGACCCCGCGCTCCCCGCGAGCCTCGCTCCCCCCAGCGACCTCCCCTTCGAGCCGAGCGCGGCCTTCCGCGAGGCATACGTCGAGGGTCGCTTGACCCCGACCCAAGTCGCGGAGCGATTCCTCGCCGCGCATCGCGAGAGCGACGCTGGGGATCGACCGCTGCGCGCCTTGAGCGCCCAGAACGAGGCCGACCTGCGGGCCCAAGCCGCCGCGGCCGACGAGCGCTGGGCTGCGGGAAAGCCGCTGAGCCCACTCGACGGCGTCCCGGTCGCGGTCAAAGACGAGCTCGATCAAGTGGGCTACCCGACCACAGTCGGGACCCGCTTCCTCGGAGCAGGCCCCGCGCGCAACGACGCGACCGTCGCGGCGCGACTCCGCGCGGCGGGGGCCCTCCTGATCGGGAAGGCGAACATGCACGAGATCGGGATCGGGACGACGGGCCTAAATCCCCATCACGGCACGGCCCGCAATCCCTACGACTTGGGCACTCACACCGGCGGCTCCTCAAGCGGCTCGGCCGCGATCGTGGCGGCCGGGCTCTGCCCAATCGCGATCGGCGCCGACGGCGGCGGCTCGGTTCGGATCCCCGCCGGGCTCTGCGGAGTCGTCGGACTCAAGGCGACCTTCGGACGGGTCAGCGAACACGGGGCCTACCCGCTCTGCTGGAGCGTGGCCCACGTCGGCCCGCTCGCGACTTGTGTCGCGGACACCGCCTTGGCCTATGCGGTGATCGCGGGACCTGACCCCCAGGACTCCAACAGCACAGGTCAGCCGCTGCCGACCCTGAGCGGACTCAAGGACCTCGACCTCTCGGGAGTTCGAGTCGGGATCTTTAGCCCCTGGTTCGACCACGCCCACCCCGACCAAGTCAGCGCTTGCCGAGCGGCGCTCGGCTGGCTAGAGGCGGCTGGAGCCACGCTCCAAGAGATCGTGCTCCCAGACCTAGAGCTGGCTCGCGTGGCTCACGCGATCACGATCACCAGCGAAATGAACGCCAGCATCGAGCACCTCTACGACCGGCACCGCAAGGACTTCGGGCTCGACGTGCGCGTCACCCTGGCCCTCACGCGGCGGTTGACCGGTCGGGACTACGTTCGCGCTCAACGGGCCCGGACGCGCTTCATGGCGCACTGCGAGAAGCTCTTCACCGAGATCGACCTCCTCGCGACGCCGACAACCGGGAGCACCGCTCCCCCGATTCCCGAGAGCACCCTCCCGGGTGGCGTCAGCGACTTGACCACCGTCGGGAAGCTCATGCGCTTCGCGTTCCCAGCCAACTTGACGGGCTACCCAGCCCTGAGCGTGCCGGCTGGCTACGACTCGGGCGGGCTCCCGATCGGATTCCAGCTCATGGCTCGCCCTTGGGAAGAGACGCTCCTCCTCCGGGCAGGCCAAGTCGTCGAGGCCGCGGCTCCCCGGCGCGCGCCGCGCTGGCACCGCCGCCTGCTGGACTAGGGTTGCCCGCCAGAAGTTCCGGTACGGGTGAATGTAGGGGCGGGGTTTACAGCTACTGAGGTAGCGACGGTTAGGTGCGCGGGAGGCTCCAGAGAGGCCTGGTCGGCGCGGCCTC
>JAESQQ010000840.1 GCA_016765095.1 Planctomycetota bacterium
ACGTCGGCTCCGGCCTCGGCGGAGGCCAGCATCGAAGCCACGCCGGTCCCCGCCGTGTCGTGGGTGTGCACGTGAATCGGGAGGTCCGGGAAGGCCTCGCGCAGCCCGCCGATCAAGATCGAAGCCGCGCGCGGCTTGAGCAAGCCGGCCATGTCCTTGACGCAGAGCACGTGAACGCCCATGTGCTGGAGACGACCCACGAGCTCCAGGTAGTAGTCCAGGGAGTACTTGGTTCGCGATGGATCGCCGACATCGCCCGTGTAGCAGATTGAGGCCTCGATCACCCCGCCCGCCTCGCCGACTGCGTCAATCCCGACCTTGAGGTTCTCGAGGTCGTTGAGGGAGTCGAAGATTCGGAACACGTCGATCCCGTGCTCCTTCGCGAGCTTCGCGAAGCGGAACACGACGTTGTCCGGGTAGCTGGTGTACCCGACCGCGTTCGCCCCTCGGAGCAGCATTTGGAAGGGGATGTCGGGGACGAGCTCCCGGAGCCGATCCAGGCGGTCCCAAGGGCATTCGCTGAGGAAGCGCAGGCAGACGTCAAAGGTCGCTCCGCCCCACATTTCGAGGCTGTAGGCCCGCGCCAGGTGCTGGTTGGTGTGGGGGGCAATCGCGAGCATGTCGACGGTCCGCATGCGGGTCGCGAGCAGGGACTGGTGCGCGTCTCGCCAGGTCGTGTCCATGACCAGCAGCCCCGGCTCGGCTCGCACCGCGCGCGCGAAGGCCTCGGGTCCTCCCTCGAGGAAGAGCTGGCGCCTTCCGCGGGGAGCGCTGTCCGAATCCTGCTTGGCGGTGGGGGCGACCGGGTCGACCTTGCTCGGCCGGGCGGTGCTGGTGAGGGGAGTCGAGAGCCCGTTGACCCCCACGTCACCGAGGTAGCGCAGGAGCTTCATAGCACGGTTGCGGGGGCGCTCGAACACGAACAGGTCGGGCGTTTCATCGACGAAGCGGGTGTGAACCTGCCCGCTGAGAAAGCTGGGGTTCGCGAGGACCTTGCGGAGGAAGGGGATGTTGGTCTTCACGCCCCGGATCCGGAACTCGGCCAAGGCTCGATTCAGCTTTTGGGCGGCGACAGCGAAGCTCAGCCCGTGGGCGGTGACCTTGACGAGCAGGGAGTCGTAGTGAGGTGAGATCACAGCCCCCGCGTAGCCGGCGCCCCCGTCGAGGCGGATCCCCATCCCTCCCCCCGAGCGGTAGGTCGCGAGCCGCCCCGTGTCGGGTCGGAAGTCGGCCTCAGGGTCCTCGGTGGTCACTCGGCACTGGATCGCCGCTCCTCGAGTGGAGATCTGATCCTGGCTCAGGCCGAGCTCCGCCAGGCTCTCGCCGCCCGCGATCCGGATCTGGGACTGGACGAGGTCGATCCCCGTGACCTCCTCCGTCACGGTGTGCTCGACCTGGATCCGCGGGTTGACCTCCATGAAGTAGTGCCGCCCCTTTGCGTCGAGGAGGAACTCGACCGTGCCGGCGTTTGTGTAGTTCACGTGCTCTCCGAGGGAGACCGCGTCCGCGCAGATCGCCTTTCGAATCGCATCGTCTAAGCCCTGGGCCGGGGCGACCTCGACCACTTTTTGGTGGCGTCGCTGGACCGAGCAGTCGCGCTCGAACAGGTGGATCACGGTCCCCGTTGCGTCTCCCAGGAGCTGGACCTCGATGTGGCGCGTGTCCTCGAGGAAACGCTCGAGAAACAACGAGCCGTCTCCGAAGAAGGTCAGAGCTTCGGACTTGCAGCGCTCGAGGGCCTCCTCCAGCTCGCTTGCCTCGCGCACGACCCGCATCCCGCGCCCGCCGCCTCCCAAGGCTGCCTTGACGATGATCGGGAGTCCGTGCTCGTCGATAAAGGCCCGGGCCTCCTCCAACGAGGCGATCGGCTCTGCGGTCCCCGGGACGACCGGGACCCCGCACTCGATCGCGAGCTTTCGCGCGATGGTCTTGTTGCCAAGGGACTCGATCACGTCCGGGGACGGGCCGACGAAGCGGATGCCCGCCTCGGCGCAGGCCTGGGCGAAACCGGCCCGCTCGGCGAGGAAGCCGTAGCCTGGGTGAATGGCGTCCACCTGGTTGTCGAGGGCGACTTGGATGATCTCCTCGACGTTGAGGTAGGCCCCGACGGGAGTCGAGTCGCGACCAACGAGGTAGGCCTCGTCCGCCTTGTATCGGTGGAGGTTGACCCGGTCTTCGTGGCTGAAGATCGCGACCGTCCTGATCCCGAGTTCGGTCGCGGCCCGGAAGACGCGGATCGCGATCTCCCCTCGGTTCGCACACATCAACTTGCGCAAGGTCTGCTCGCTTCTCGATTCCTCGCGCTATCGCGAGGCTCGGGGCGTGATCGTCGCAGATCCGCCTTCCGAGTGCCGAAGACGCGGATTCTTACAACCTGCGGACCCCGACCTTGTCGTGAACTGGGTGGGCATCTTCGTGGGCGAGCGCCCGCTGTTCGCGGACAAGGCATTCCGCGACGACTGGGGGGGGTCGGCAAGCGATTTGGGATCGTCGCGATCTCGCCTGTCACCAGGTCCGTCCTCCCGCGCTCGCTCCTGACGCGAGGGTCTTCGGGAGGAGTTGAGTTGTGCTCTCGACAGCGTTTGCTCTACTTGGATCCGATGGGCGGTGAATGAAGTGCTGAGCGGAACTGATCTCTACTCCCCCCTGGCCAGAGCCTCCCAGAAGGTGGACCAGCGTGCGATTCGGGAGCAGCACGGCCTCTCAGTCCCGCCGCGCTACCGGCTCTTCGTCGAGTCGTTTGCCTGGCGCGAGGAATTGATCAAAGACAAGGACTTCTGGCACCTTCCCTCCGTCCTTGATCCTCGCTTGGGTGGCAACGGCGAGATCTATTTCAGACCCCGCATCCAGAGGATCGAGGAGATGCTGGAGTGGTTCGACGGTGGCGACGAAATGGTGGAGCGAAAAGTTCTGCTCTTCGCGTCCAATCGTTTTGGCGTCTATATCGGCACCAAAGGCAAGGACCGCGACCGGGTCCTAATGAAGGAGGGTGACCTCGATGGGGGCTGGGTAACCGTCGCGAAGGACGTTTTCGAGTTCATGGCAGGGGTTACCGATAACCTGCAAGAGGTCGCCAACTCGGCCGACGAATACCGCTCCATCTGCAAGGCGCTTGGCGCCGAGGGCGAAGAACTCGACGATGAAGTCGAGTATTGGTTGAACCATCACGCGTCGGACGAAGCGAAGAAGGAGGCCGCCGAGAGAGGCGACGATCGCCGCTTCGAGTTCAAGAAGGGCACGTCCAGCAAGTTCTGGACGATTGGCATCCAGGGTTCGAAGGTCACGACCACCTGGGGGCGGGTTGGCACCGGAGGGCAATCCAAGACCAAGAGCCACGCCTCCGCTGGGAAGGCGCAGGAGGAATACGACAAGCTGGTGAGCCAGAAGACGAAGAAGGGCTACACCGAGGCGACCAAGAAGAAGGCCTCCAAGAAGAAGGCCACCAAGAAGAAGGTGGCCAAGAAGAAGGCTGACAAGCAGAGGAAGGTCAAGAAGAAGGCCACCAAGAAGAAGGCCACCAAGAAGAAGAAGGGGCGTTAGCCCGAGGTAGCACTAAGAGTCCGTCGCCAGGACAATGCGGATCACCTCCCTGCTCCTATAGAGCACGATCTGGAGGCGACGTAAGCTGGCAGCTGGAGGGCGATTATGTCCGTTGATTCGTTCCGGTTCCTTGTGGTCGCCGCTCTAGCAGACGGCCAACTCGACGACGCTGAGAAGCCTGTGCTGCTTCAGGCTGCGGCGCATTTCGGTCTCTCGCGCCAGCAAGCCGGCGAGGTCGTGCGGGAGATCATGGCTGGCGGACCGTCGCTCGCGAAACTGCCTGAAGACACAGCCGCCCGAGGCCAAGTGTTCGAGAAGATGGTCGAAATCGTCGCGGCCGACGGCAGCATAGACCCCCGCGAGATGGTGCTCTTCGAGCGCTTGGCACCCCATTTCGGGTTGACCCCCGCGCAGGCGACGGAGACCCTGTCCGTCGTCCGAGAATTGCTCGACGAGAAGACTCGTCAGCAGTAGAAGGCGCTCCGAGCTTTCTCAGAAACTGGCGAAACCATCCGCCTCGGCTTCCTCAACCAACTCTCGTCGCTTCGCTGACTCAGCGAGCCCAACGACCTCGGAGCGCGAGGGGCGCTAGGAGGAGCAAGAGCAGCGAGAGCCTGGCTAGCCGATCGGCTCGTGCGCCGCCCAGGGCGCAGCCGCCTCCGCTGCTTCCGCCGCCTGCCGGACTCGAAGCCTGGCTGATCGGCGCAGTCGTCGTGCCGGCGCTCGTGGCCGGAGCCGTCTGCGGGCTGGGTTGGAGCTGCGGACTCGGCGGCAGGGTGGACTGGCGGGGATTCGGGACCACGTCGAACATCAAGCCCGCGAAGCTGGAACCGCCGCTCCCGCCGTTGTTGGTGCTCCCGGGCATTCCCCCGAACTGGATCTTAATGAAATCACCCGCCTCGAAGCCGTCGTAACGAAACGTGTAGACGTCGGCGGTCCCGTTGAAGCCGGCCAGACCCGGTTGGGGGTAGCTCGTCGGATCGATCGAGACACCTTGGTGATCCCCGCGAGCACGAATCCTGAGCACGGGGTTGTGCCGGAGGTCGGTGTTGTCCACGACGACCCGCAGATAGAAGGAGCGCGGCGTGAACCCTCTACGATCCGTCCGGGATCGTCGGTTCCTGCTTGCTGAATCCCGTTTCTGGGCTCCCTGTACTGGGCCTACACCTCGGGACCAAGCTGGGGCCTCGGTCCCGCTGCTCCCCGGCCGACCTCGGTGGCCGGCCTGGAAGCAGCGTTCAGTGAGACGTTCAGTGAGTCGGTGGTCAGTCGGTTCTGACTGCTTGCTACGTCGCGCTTGATCGCGCTTGAGCAGCGGAGACGACCAACTTCGTCGGGTCGACGAACTCCTTTAGGTGGTCGCGGACGAACTCCTGCAAGCCCTGGGGGACCTGCCGGGCGCCGGCTGGGGCTCGACGCAGTGTGCCGGAGGCATGCAGCGAACTGAACTTAGGGCCGAGGATCCAGAGGCCGCGCGGCCGCCGAGTCGTGTTCGCAAGATCTGGTGCTGGATCCGTCGCCACCCGCTTCGCGCGCTCGGCTGCGCGCTGCTGTTCGGGTTCGTCGGCGTGAACTTCCTCGCGTTTCGTCACGCAGGCGCAATGACGACTTTCGTGGCGGATCAGCCCTCGACCCAGGCCCCCGAAGCGCTCTCCTTCGGGCAAAAGGCGTCGGCGGTGCTCCTCGGGGTCTCCGTCCGGCGCCCCGTGAATAGCCAGACGCCGGCCGCGCACGAGATGCCCTTCACCACCCACACTCTCAGGGCCGGCGAGGCTCGCCTGGAGACCTGGCTGATTCCCGCCTCGCCAAGCAAGGGCGTCGTGGTCCTCTGTCACGGGTATGCCGCGAGCAAGTCCTCCTTGCTCCCGGTCGCGGCTGAGCTGCGAGCCCTCGGCTACACCTGCCTGCTCCTCGACTTTCGCGGGAGCGGTGGATCGTCTGGCGATCAGACCAGCCTTGGGTATCACGAGGCTGAGGACGTCGCGGCGGCTGTTGCGTTCGCGAAGGAGCGGGCTCCTGCTCAACCCTTAATCCTGTTTGGGACCTCAATGGGCGCCGCGGCGGTTTTGCGCGCGATTCACACCCAAGGGGTGCTCCCCGACGCGCTCATCCTGGAGGCTCCCTTCAACCGCCTCGTCGACACCGTGGGTCACCGGTTCGAGCTGATGGGAGCGCCTCGCTCGCCCGGTGCGGAGTTGCTCGTGTTCTGGGGCAGCGTTCGGGGTGGGATCGACGGCTTCTCACACAATCCAGCGGACTACGCCAAGTCGGTGGAGTGTCCGACGCTCGTTCTCC
The DNA here is from genome assembly GCA_016765095.1 of Planctomycetota bacterium. Taxonomy (GTDB): domain Bacteria; phylum Planctomycetota; class J058; order J058; family J058; genus NORP233. The sequence continues at coordinate 5,836 of JAESQQ010000840.1, forward strand.
ACGGCGACCAAGACGCGCGGGTCTCCGTGGCCGAGGTCCGCGAGGTCTTCGGGGCGCTGCCGGAAGGCAGTCGCGCGTTGACGATTTTCGAAGGCGTCGGTCACGAGCGCTACGTCGACGTCCGGCCGCTCGAGTGGCGCGCGGCTGTGACGAACTTCCTCTCGACCCTAGAGGGGTGAGCTCCGCGCGCCGGAAACGACCTTGGGGGACAGGCTGGGCGGCGTGGCTGGCATGAGCTAGGCTTGAGCCATGAAGATCGGACCCAACAGCCCGTGCCCCTGTGGGAGCGGGAGCAAGTTCAAGCGTTGCTGTCGGCCGGTGCACCAGGGGACGGCGGCGGCAAGCCCCGAGGCGCTGATGCGAGCTCGCTTCAGCGCCTACGCCACAGGCGCGGTCGACTTCATTCTGTCGACGACCCACCCCGAGGGGCCCCACTTCGAGGCCGACGCGGCGGGGTGGCGGGCCAGCGTTCGCTCCTTTTGCGCGTCGACGGAGTTTCAAGGCCTCGAGGTCCTTGAGGCGAGCGAGTCGGCTGAAGCTGGCGAGGTCGCGTTCCGCGTGACCCTGGTCCAGGCTGGGGAAGACGCGTCCTTTGGAGAGCGGAGCACGTTCCGCAAGGTGGCGGAGCGGTGGCTCTATCACTCGGGGGAGCTGCTCTAGGCGCTTTCCTTGCGCGCCTGGAGCCTCGCGACTGAGGCGGGATCCGAGGGCGCGACCAAGCTGACTTTCGTGCTGGGCTTGGCGGGCGCGTGGGCCTCAGGCTTGCCCAGTTCGTCGCAGCCGAGCGAGGCGCAGGTCTTGAACTCTTCGAGACACTCGGGGTGGTAGCAGGCCTCGCAGCCGGGGCACTCGCTGACTTCGTCGCCGAGGTCGTCTTTGCAGAACGGGCAGGTCTGAGCGGCCCTCTCGCTGAGCCAACGGAGCCAGCGTCGGCGCCGAATCGGTCCCTTCCGCTGAACCCGCCAGAGCTGGCTCGTTTGGCTGCGGCGGTTGAAGTAGGCATACAGGAGCGTCAGGCTGATTCCGATCACGACCGCACAAGCCCTCAAGCCTGGGGAGGGCATCACGGCGGGGTTCACGATGATTCCGACGACGAGGTAGAGCCACGCAAGCACGCCGAGTCCAGTCAACAGGGAGCGGAACGCCTTCGTCCACGGACTTCGGTCGCGATAGCGCCCCATGACCCGCTCGCGGATCGCGTTTCCTCGTTTCTTGGCTGGGCTCATGCGGGTGTGTCTGTGCAAGCTCGGGGCCGCCTCGCCCGCACGTTGAACGGGAACGCTCGCTCCAGCCGCATGGCGCGGAACTCCAGGCGCCTAGCGGGGTTCCGCCGTCCGAACTCCACCCAGGTGCCAGGCCGATGCCAGGCGGGCCGCGAGGGACAGGCGCCAGATTTGGGTCAGGGCGGCAACCCCGTTGTCACTTCGGCGGTGAGGCCGGAGGGGTAACCGCCGGCGTCGAGGCCGGCTGGGGAGTGGCCGCGTTGAGGAAGGTCGCGATCTGGGTGGCTGGCACGAGGTAGACCAAGAGGGGCGTGTCGGCCCCTCCCACGACTTGGGAGGTGACTCCAACCACCTCGCCTTCCGCGTTGAGCCAGGGCGTCCCCGCCCAGTTGCTCACGTCGCAGTTGGCGACGTAGACCGTCAACAGGTTGGGTCGGACTTCGGCGATCTCGCCCAGCGTCACGACTTGTCCCTCCAGGGTTTGGCAGACCTGCCAGATCGAGTCGCCGACCTGGGAGGTGCGCTCTTGGAGGAGCAGGGGCGTCATGCTCTCCGACCTGGCGAGCTCGAAGATCGCGACGTCGCTTCCGACGTCTCCAGACCCATGCGGCAAGTGGGCGTCCTCTAAGGGGAGTGAGCGCTTGGCTCGGACAACCGCCTTCTGGTCGAGGTCGAACAGAAAGTAGTTTAGGTCCCCCTCGGCGTTAGGCGCGGGGAGGCCCTCCGGTCCAAACACGCTGAGGGTCGTCACGCCGTAGGCCGTCTTCCCCCAGCGCACGGCGACGGCGTGACCGGCGTCTTTGGGCGCTTTGATCGAGCCGAGCGCACCCAAGAACACTGCGCCCTGGGGGACGACCGGCGCGGGGCTCGTCGCCGGATGCGGATCTCGAGGTTCGATTCGGCCGCTAATCAGGATCGCGAAGAACCCGCCGACGAGGGCCAAGCCGAGGAAGGTATGGAGGAGGCCGAAGGGGCGATTTTGGTCGCGAGCTGAGGGGAGCGCTATGGCGGAGTCGGTCACGGGCCCAGAATGCCCCCCGACTTGGTCAGGATCAAGCTCATGGGGCTTCCGTGCGCCGGTGGGGGAGGCGGCGAGCGCCCTGACGAAACTCGACCTCGAAGGCGCGTCGCCCGGAGCGGCGCACGAAGCCCTCGCCGTGCCTGGGGTGCGTGACGCGCTCCCCGATTCGGAACCACTCGTGCGGCGCGTGGGGGCGTGGGGTTTGTCCTTCGGCGAGCGCCCACCCGACGAGGGCGACGGTGACTCTGTGTCGGAGGCGCGTGGAGTCGCCGAACTCGCTCAAGGCGTCCTGGCCCCAGCCAGCGACGATTCGAAAGACGCCCCAGGGCGGGTGGTCTGCTGTGAGCTCGTCGAGGGCCGCCTTGCCATGGTCGTGGCCGAGCGAGTGGAGCAAGACGGCGAGGGTTCGGCGAGCGACGACGACGCGCTCGCTGGGTGGGCAGAGGTCGCCCAAGCCGAGGATCCACTGGCGGAGTTGATAGGAGGCGCCCGCCTTGCTCGCGCGGCGGCGATACAGAGGGCCGGCTTGCCTCACGACGACGAGGGCGGCGGGGTGCCCGACGTAGGCCGCGAGCTGGAGACGCTCAGCTCGCAGCGCTCCGGTGGCGACTCGTTCGGCCAGCCAGGCGGCCTCGTCGGCGGGATCTCCGCTCTGGACCCAGCGCTGGCGAAGTTCTGGCAGGGGCGAGCTCACGCCGCGAGCCTACCTCCCTTTCAGGAGCGTGCTGGAGGGGGCATGCTCTGAGCGTGTTGGGATTCGAGATTCGCGACCAGACGGGCTTTGGGCGGAGAGAACCCGCTGCGGGGGCTCCGTGGTGAGCGGCGGGGAGCGGATCGGTCCTTACACCGTGGCCGGCGTGCTCGGCAAGGGAGGAGCGGGGATCGTCTATCAGGTCTCGAGGTCGGGCGGCGAGGCCTTGGCGCTCAAGCTCTTGCTCAAGTCGACCCCCGGCAGCCTGGCTCGCTTCAAGCGTGAGCTAGAGACCATGGCTTCGCTCAGCCAGCACGCCGGCTTCGTGCCGGTCCTCGACTCCGGCGTTTGTCCTCGCGGGGCTTATTTGGTGATGCCCTACCTGAGGGGTGGGACCTTGGAGGAGCGCCTCCGCCAAGGGCCGTTGCCGGTCTTGGACGTGATCGACCTCGGCGAGGTCTTGGCGCGTTCGCTCGGCGACGCGCACGCGCTGGGCTTGATCCACCGCGATTTGAAGCCGGCGAACGTGATCTACGACGGCGTCGGCCGCGCCTTGATCGCCGACCTCGGCCTCGCGAAGGCCCTCGACGAGAGTCAAGACGTGGGCCTCTCCAAGACCGGCGAATTGCGCGGCACGCTCGGCTACGCGTCGCCCGAGCAGCTCGAGGACGCCAAACACGCCGGGCCGCCAGCAGACGTGTTCGCGATCGGTGCGACGCTCTACCACTGCTTGGCGGGGCGGTCTCCCTTCGGTCACGACGTGGCCGCCTTGGATGCAATGAACCGCGGCGCAGAGCCCCTTCGCGGGCTGCGCCCCGAGGCGCCGCCCTGGCTCGTCAACGTCGTTGAACGCTGCCTCCGATTCGAGGCGAGCGAGCGGTTCTCTGACGGGGCCGCGCTGGCTGTGGCCTTCGAGGAGGGCGCGGGCGCCTCCACCCAGGGCGGCGTCTCTCGGCTTGGCTACGTCGCAGGACTCTTGCTCTTGGTCTTGCTGGGCGCCGCGATCGTGGCGTTCAGTCGGGGTGGCTCCGTGTCCCCGAGTCCAATCGAGACTCCTGGCGCGTCCTCTCGGGCTCCCTCGCCGGCCCGAAGGCCAAGCGCGATCGCTTCTCGTCCTCCCGCGGTGCAGCAGGAAAACGTCGACTCGCCGCTGGGTCGCGACCTCGGGGCGCTGACCTCGATTCGTCCTCTGGTTCGCTACGGCGGCTCCGAGACTGTCCAGAGCGCCCCGATCGAGCGGATCACGCCGCTCGCGGGCGGGCAAGTCCTGGTCCTCGATCGCGAGGCGATCTTGCGCTTCTATCAGGGGACCGAGTTGGTCGCGAAAGGGTGGGACAACGAGTGCGAGCAAGGCGAGGGTCGGCCAACCCTTCCGCCCCAAACGCCGCGCGTGTTCGCCGTGAATCCAACCGGCGCCCACACCCTGGTCTCGCTGACTCCCAGGCAGGGGCGAGTCCGCTCCTTGATCGATCGGCCCAAGGACTTCTTGCTTCAGAACCTGCCGGGGAACTTGGCGACGGCCTGCTTCACGCCCGACGGCCTCCGAGTCCTGTTGGGGGTGGGGAGGGCCGCCATGTCCTTCGACATCGCGAGGAACAAGGCTCGAATGCTGATCCGTCGTACCAAGGCGATCGTTCGGATCGCGGCCGGACCCGGCGATCAGTTCGCGCTCGCCACCAGCGACGGGGCGATCGAGACCTGGAGCGCGGGAGCCGGCACCAAGGCGACGGGCGGCGTCATGTTTCGCGTTCCGAACCTTGACCGTCTCGTGGTGGGTCCGACCGGGGTGATCGTCGTCTCTGATCAGGCGGGCATGATCTGGTGCTCACGACGCAACGACAAGGCGGTCGATCAGCTCCCGGGTTATGGCCGCCTGCTCGGGCTGGCCTTCGTCGGCAAGGAGCTGATGGTCATAAACGCCGATCGGATCCGCGTCGTGAACGTCGAGACTCGGACCGTGATCAGCGAAGGCCCCCTGCCAACCGGACTCGAACGCTGCGTGCCGGCCTCCAGGCGATACCTCTACTGCACGCTCAAGCGGAGTCCCCAGCGGCTGCGCGTGATCGACCTCGAGCGTAGCGTGGTCCTCAAGGCCGAGAGGAGCCATTCGGGGGCGATCGTGGCCGCAATCGATCTCCCCGGTGGCCTGATCGCGACGACCTCCCTCGACCTCGACGTTCGCGGCTGGACCCGCGAGGGCGAGAAGGCGTGGTCCCAGCTCGGCTCCTTCCCACCGCGGGGCATGACCTTGATCGGCGGGGCGGGAGAGCCAGAGCGCTTGGTCGTGGCCGCCGGCCTCAAGGTCGCTCAGTTTCTGGCCCTGGCCTCAGGCGAGTCGGCAGGGACCGTGACTTTCCCGGTCGCGTCCGTGGTCTCGGTCGCCAATCAAGCAGCGGGAAGCCGCTCTTCGGATTGAGCGACGGGAGCGTGCACCAGGGAAGGCTCGGCCAGGATCCCAAGCCCTGGCCCGTCTTCTCAAGCCCCGTGCTCCGAGTCCTCGCGCTCGACGACGGGTTCGTCTGCTGCTCGAAGAGCGAGGTCGTCTCGGTTCGGGGAGGCCAAACGATGAGATTCCGGGCAGCGGACATCGTCCCAACCACGCTCTCCGTGGACGGGGGCTTCCTGTTCGCCGGGAACTTCGCGGGCGATCTCTTGGCCTGGGACCTCACGAGCGGGCGCGCGCTGCGCCGGGCCGGCATCCACTCAGGCGGGGTCCGGGCGATTCACGCGGCCGGAGGGAGGCTGATCAGCGCGGGCCGTCTGCGGCAGGTCGCGGTGTGGCGGTTCTCGGCGGAGGCAGGCTTCGAGCGCGTGGAGGAGCTTGAGCTCAAGCGCTCCGGTGACCGCGTGACGTTCCTTGGCCCCGCGACGGATCCGCGCGAGTTTCTCCTAGGGACGGTCCGCGGGGCGGTGTTCCGCTGTGAGTGGCGCTGACAGGCTCACTCCCGCGGAAGCTGAATCGTGACCTCGCTCAGCTCGCCTGAGAGCAATACGGTTTTCTCAACGATCCCCGGTGCTCTCTCCAGGCCGCGGTCACACGTGACCCGGACAAGCACGGACCCGGGAGAGAGCCGAAAGCGCTGCGCCAGGGGCGTCTGAGTCTCTGCCGCCACGAATCGGCGAGTCTTCGGATCGCGAGCCCGGACGCCGACGGTCGGGAAGGCCTCGCTCCCCAGCAGCTTCACAGATAAGAGCGACCCTCGATTCGTCCAGGTGACTTTCCCCAAGTCGGTAACGCGACCCGGCGAAGGTCGAACAGGGACCAGGAGGGGGGCGAGTCCCTTTGAGTGGAGCTCGAGCTCGAGATCACCAAAGCGCCAGGCCTCGATCTCTATGCTCCCGTGTCTTCGGCGGACTTCTCCGAGAAGCTCCGACCCGTCGTGCAGCCGCGCGCTCAGGAGGGGAATCCCCTTCCCAGCAGCGTCTACGGCCCAGAGGCGCACCGTGCTCGATTTCGGTGCCTCGAACTCAAGGTCCAAGCCAGCCTGGCCCGGGCGTAGGTTCGTCGCGATCAGGGTCGGTCGATCGTGTTCGTTCTTGAAGAAGGCATAGCAGTCGAATTCTCCGCGGGGCACATTGCGGAACTCGAACTCGGTGCTGTAGGCGTCGCAATAGGAGAACGGCCCTGGAGGACGGGCGGCGTCGAGGACGCGCGTGCGACCCCCGTGCCTGCGTCGTCCCCACGTCTGTGGCTTGGCGCCGGTCGGAACGAGGATCAGGCCAATGGGATGTGCGAGCTCCGGCTGTGGGGGCCTCTGAAGCGTGCCGGCCAGGACTCGACCTGCCTCGAGGGCGAGCGTCAGTTCGGAGGTGGGGGCAACCACCTCGGCCCATCGCTCGGCGAAGCCAGGGGCTGCAGCAACTAGGAACCCGGATCCGCGAGGGACTGTGAGCGCGAACCGGCCTTTGGAGTCGCAGGTCACGACTCCCTCGGCCAGGAGTTTGTCGGGCGACCAGCGCTTGAACCGCTTGAGGACAGCCTCGGTATTTTTCAGGTAGCGAACCTTGGCTGCCGGGAAGGTCAACGATTGTCTGGGTATCGGCGCCCAGAGTTAGCACGAGGGATCCGTCCGATTGGGTCCAGTGGTTCGTGACGGGGCCGTTCGTCTCGGTCTGGCGAACGTGGCACTTAGGGGCGGGGACGCCGTCGATCGTGACGACGACTCTTAGAATGGCCGACTTCCCCTGGGAGGGGGCGAGCGGGATCGGAGAAGCGACGCCCGGCGTCTCGGTGCGAAGGGGCTCCGTTGAACTCGGCGCTGAGGGCGGCGCAGAAACCGTCGGGAGCGCCTCAGCCGTTGGGCTCGGCTTCGCAGAAGCTGGGGATTGCCAGGGTGGAGAGTCTCTGGGAGCAGCCTCGGAGAAGACGAGGTAGATCGCGCAGAGGGCTAGGGTGAGCCCTAGGCAAAGTCCAACTCCCCTCGCTCGTCCGCTGTGCAACTCGGCCATGGTGGAGCGTGGAGCCTGCTCGCGTGGGAGTCAACTCCCTCGCGCGGCGTCTACCTGGCCTTTGGTTCGGCCTCTAACTCAGCGAGGGAAACGCGGGCGCGCTCCGCGACAGCGCTGATCCGCGAGCCTGCGGCCGCGAGGAGCAACACTTTGGCCGCGACGCGGTCGCGTGGGACGCCGTCGCCCGTTGCGAGGCGCCGTCCCCAGGCGAGCATCGACGCCGGCAGCTTGGCTTCGGCTGCTCTTTGGAGCCACTCGAGACCCAGGGCCTTCTCCTCTTGATTTCCCTTCAGCAGGATCCGGGCGAGGTTGTGCATTGCGTTCAGGTTCCCCGCTGCCCCCGCACGTCGATACCAGAGGAGCGCGGCGACGGGGTCGAGCGCGACGCCTTGTCCTTTGGCGAGCATGTAGCCAAGGGCGTACATCCCAGCGGGGTCTTTGGCGTCGGCTGCCTTGCGAATCCAGCTGACCCCCGTTGGTACGTCGGTCGGCCCGCCGTGCCCTGCGACGAGGAATCGGCCGAGATGACCCATGGCGTCTGGGCGTCCGGTCCGTGCCGCTTGCTCAAAGATCCTCCGGGCAGCGCTCAGGTCGCGCGGCACGCCTTGGCCAATCTCGAGGGCTTGCCCTTGAGCCACCAGGCAGTCCAGGTCGCCCTGTCGCAGCCCCCGGAGGAACATGGCGTAGGCCTGCGCGTCGTCGTGAGGGATCCAGCGTCCCTGCTGCAGCAGACGCCCGAGGTTATACATGGCGGGCGCGGAGTTGGCGCGGGCGGCCGCTTGGAGCCATCCGACTCCCCGCTCGGCCCGCGCTTTACCTGCGGGTGAGCCCGCTTGATCCGACTTGTCGATCGCTCTCAGTCCGAGGAGATACATGGAGTGGGTGTCACGTCCCTTAGCCGCCCGGACAATCCACTTCCAGGCCTGAGTTGCGTCCTTAGGGACCCCGTGTCCCCCGTAGAGGAGGAGGCCATAGGAGCCCATTGCCGGGGCGTGTCCCTTTTCCGCGGCGAACTTGATCCAGGAGAGCCCTTTCGCTTCGTCCTTGGGCCCCCCTCGACCCCGGGTGAGGAGGCGCCCCAAGCCGTAGGCAGCCCGAACGTCTCCCCGCTTGGCGGCGAACAGGAGCCAGATCCGCGCCTCCGCGTCGTCGGGCGCGATCCCCTCGCCAACCGAGAGGATCTCCCCAAAGGCGCTCGCCGAGCGCGTATGGCCTGACTTCGCTCCTCGGCGAAACCATGTCGCGGCCTCGGCGACCTCGGCCTGGGAGCCGCGTCCGAGGATGACACCCAGGTTGTACATGGCGGCGGGGTAGCCCTTGCGGGACGACCTCCGATACCAGAGGGTCGCTTCGACCAGATCGCGGGGGACGCCCTCGCCGGACTCGTGAAGGACCCCCAGCGTGAACATTGCGACGGGGTCACCTGCGAGGGCGCCTCGCTGAACCCAGTGCACGGCTGCGGGGAGGTCGACCTCGGTCCCCTGGCCCAGGCGATAGACAACGCCCAGGTCCTGGAAGGCCGGCATGTATCCGCCCTCGGCGGCGCGACGGAAGCAGTCAAAGGCCGCGACCGGGTCCTTGCGCGTCCCCTGGCCGGTCGAGTGCATGGTGCCGAGGCTGCGAAGGGCGCTCAGCCGTCCCGCGTCCGAGGAGGCCCGATACCAGCCGACGGCTTCGGAGAGGTTCTTCTCGACCCCCCGCCCATAGCGGAGCGCCCGCGCGAGGCCCTCCATTCCGGCGGGGTCCCCGGCCTTCGCGCTCTCTCGATACCAGCGCACCGCCTCGACGGGGTCGGCGTCTCCGCCTTGCGCGCGGCCCAACACGTTCGCCAGGCCGACCATCGACTCGATCTCGCCGGCCTCAGCCCCCCGCCGAAAGAGAGCGCGGGCCCGAGTCTCGTCGGGCGGGCCGCCGCGCCCTTCGAGCCAGAGCGTGGCGAGGCACCCGAGCGCGGGACGACTCCCGGTCTCCACCGCGCGCGTGAGCCAATCCCTGGCGGCGACTTCGTTCTTCGCGCCTCCCGTCCCGGCCTCGAGCGCCCGCGCGAGGCCGAGCATTCC
>JAESQQ010000841.1 GCA_016765095.1 Planctomycetota bacterium
TCGAGACGCTGGCGTGGCTGGCGGGAGCCTCGAGGGCGTAGATCGAAAGGGAGGCGAGCTCGAGCGCGCCCAGGCTGCCGAGGAGGCCGCAGGTCATCATGAGCGCGACGGAGGCGCCCCATGCCGCGCCTCGGGTCCGACGCCGGGGATAGGGCCGGCTGGCCTGGGTGACCGGGGTCGGGTGACGGGGAAGGCTCGCCAAGACGGCTCCGCAGACCGCTCCAAAGGTCCGCTTGAGCTGGTTGCCCTTCGGGTCACAGCCCAACTCGCTCGCAAAGAGCGACTTCGGCGTGTGGAGGACGATTCGGCGACGGCGCCACCAGCCCATGCAGAACGACTTGAAGGTCCAGAGGACTTGGTCCTTGTCCTCGAGGTCGTGAGCCACGACCCAGAACGTGACTTCCTTCTCCCAGATCCCCTTCTCAGCTTCGAAGGCTTGGCGTGCCTCCTCGGCGGCTGCCAGGGCCAACTCCGCGTTCACGCGAGGCAGACAGAGGACATAGACCCGGTGCTGGGGGTCGCCGGGTTGCGAGACTCCGAAGGCGAGGTCGAACGCGCCCGCATCGCAGGTCTCGATTCCAGGAAGTCCCGACATCTTGTTGGCGACGGTCTTGAGGAACGTGCGACGCCAATCTCGAAATCCAGGCTCGGCGGCAGCGGTCGCGAGAAGACCCGTTGGTTCTTCGACGGGAAGGGCTTGCACGACCTCGCTGACCGAGGGGGGATCGAAGCAGTCATCTGTGGAGGAGGGTCCGCAAGAAACTTCCCCGCAAGAGACCCCGCAAGAGACCAAGAGAGTGGACGTGCCGACGGGCGGGACGATCGTGGGACCCTGCGGGCCCGAGTAGGCTCGCGAGGGTCGCGTTGGATCGGGCGCGCGGACTCGACCCAGGGGGGTCAGCTCGTCGCGAGACACGAGGGTCGGCGTCGGGAGCGGCCCAGGTCGCCGCGGTGCACGCGACGCCTTCTGGGGGGCGAGGCCCTCGCCGAGGAGCTGACGGAGGCTGTCGAGGGTCGAGGCGAGCGAGCGAGGACGCTTCTCACGTCGCGCGAAGGTCTGGATGAAGATCTCGTCGAGCTCGGCTGGGACCTTGGGACAGAGGTCGCTGGGGATCTCGCGCCCTTCGGGGAGGCCTCCGGTGAGCGTCTCGAACAGGAGCACCCCGAACGAATAGACGTCGGCGCGTTCGTCGGCCACCTCGCCGCGGAGGAGTTCGGGCGCCAGGTAGCGAATCGTGCCCTGGACCTCGGCGCCCGAGGTCGCGAGTTCGAGGCTTCGCGAGATCTGAAGGTTGCCCTGCGGACCCTCGAAGACTCGGCCGAGGCCAAAGTCGGTCAGGAGGACTCGCCCCTCTCGTCCTGGCTCGACGAGGATGTTGGCAGGCTTCACGTCTCCGTGGACGACGCCGCGCTGGTGGGCGTGATGGAGGCCGCGGGCGACCTCAAGGAGGACTCGCGTCGCGCGACGCCAGGAGAGCGGCCCCTCGCGGCGGAGCAGCTCGGCGAGTGAGTCACCATCGATGTAGTCCATCACGATGAAGGGCGGGTCATAGGAGATGCTTAGCTCGCGAGTCGCGACGATGTTCTCGTGATCCAGCGAGGCCTGAACGACGCCTTCGTGTCGGAGGGCCGTCAGCCCCGTCCCGTCTCGGGGGACTTTGATCGCGACGATCGTGCCCAGCACCTCGTGCTCAGCGCGAAACACCTCTCCAAAACCGCCTTCACCGAGGCGCTCCAAAATGCGGTAGTCCAGGACCCGGTCACCCGGGGCGAGCTTGCGAATCTCCACGTCAGCCCCTCTTTCAGCCCTTGGTAGGGCGTTTACGCCGCCAGTCGACTATGGCCCCAGGGTTTCACCCCCTCAAGACCAGTGGCCAGGGACCGAGGCGTAACTCGCGATCCGCAGCCGAGTTGTGTATCGAGAGTGGTCGACGTCGCTCACTCCACACAGGGAGAGAAAGGGGAACCGGCCGAGAGTTCGCAAGCAGCTTGAGTCGAACGGTGGCGCGCTGAGGCAAAGCCGGCTATAGAAAGGACTTGGGTTTTTCTTCGGTCGGAGGCAGAGGAAGTTGGATCGGGTGGGGTTTTAAGTGGGTGAGGAGCAAGGGCAACGGGTCGTCGTCGTCGACGACGATGGAGTCAGCCTGGCGATGCTCGCTCGCGGCCTCCGCAAGCGAGGCTACGAAGTCGCGGCCTATTCGGACCCGCGCGAGATGCTCAGCAGGCTTCGCGAGGACCGCCCTGTGGCGGTGATCACCGACATGCGGATGCCTCATCTCTCGGGCTTGGACGTCGTCGAGCGCGTTCACACGACTCTCGGCGCGACGGCGCCTGCGGTCCTGGTGGTCTCGGCGGACGGCGACGAGACCCTCCTCAACGAGGCCTTCCGGCTCGGCGCGGTCGACTACCTCCTCAAGCCAGTCAGCGACGCCGAGCTGGGTGCCAAGCTCGAGAAGGCGCTTCGTAACAAGCCTCGCCACGCCGGGCCGAGTGTGATTCCAGAGCAGGTCGGAGCCTGGACGCTCGGCGAATGCATTGGGCGGGGCGGAACGGCTTGTGTGTTCCGGGCGACGCGTGAGGGGGCGACGATCCCCTTTGCGCTCAAGGTCGTTTGGCCTCACCTGACGAGCAACACCGAGACCCTCCTCCGCTTCCGACGCGAGATCGACGCCCTCTCGGCCCTCGAGCACCCCCAGTTGGTTCGGTTCGTCGAGAGCGGGCGCGAAGAGGAGGCCTACTACTACGTCATGGAGTATCTGGCCGGCGGGACCCTCCGGGATCGCCTTCGCGCCAAGGGCGCTGGAACCCCCCTCGAGGTCCTCGAGATGCTCGAGCAGCTCGCGGACCCGCTCTCCTACTTGCACTCCGAGGGGCTCGTGCACCGCGACCTCAAGCCCAGCAACATCTTCGTCGACAAGCGCGGCTTCGTGCTCGGGGATTTCGGACTGACTCGACGGCTTCTCGACCACGGGATCACCCTCGCCGAGGAGTTCATTGGGACTCCGCTCTACCTCGCGCCCGAGGTGTTTCGCTCCCGCGAGTTCGACCACAGCGTGGACTACTACGCGCTCGGCGTGTGCGCGATGGAGTTCCTCCACGGCGAGCCGATCCTCCGCGAACTTGATTCCATGGCCCTGATCGGTCGTTTGATGGACCAGGGGCTCCCCAGCCCTCGAACCGCGTTAGGGCCCTGTGCGCCCGAGCCCCTCGTGGCACTGATCGCGGACTTGGTCCACAGTGACGCGAGCCTCCGGCTTAAGACCAAGGACGAGCTCTTGGCTCGGGTCAGAGAAGCCCGGGCGGCTCTCGCCAGCTAGTGAGCGAGCGGGCGTTCTTTGACGAGATTCCAGACGCAAGAGGGGGAGATGTGAGCGACGAGGCCTATCAGAGACTCCTGGCGGACAATCAGCGCCTTCGCGCGGAGGGGCTCCTCCTCCGCCGGGTGCTTCACTTGTTCGCCGCCCCCGACGACTTCGAGCTCGTGTTCGAGGGCCTGATGGATGCGGTCTTGGCTCACTTCGACGCCCAGGCTGGGTCGCTCTACATGTTCGACGCCGACAGCGGAGCGCTCTACTTCGCTGCGGCTCGAGGACCGAAGGCGGCCGAGGTCATGGGGCTCGACCTCACGATCGCCCCCGGGCATGGGATCGCGGGGGCATGCTTCGAGAACTGCGAGGTGATCGCGGTCAGCGACGCCCACAAGGATCCCCGCTTCTCGCGCGAGGTCTCGGAGAAAGTCGGCTACGAGGTCCACTCGATGCTGAGCGCCCCGATCGTCGCGGACTCCCAAGTCCTCGGCGTCCTCCAGATCATGAACAAGCAGAACGGATCGACTTTCTCGCCCGAGGAGGTTCAGATCGCAGAGGCTGTCGGCCGCTACGCGGGCGGGCTGATCGGGCTCGGCCTCGAGCTGAGCGATCTCCACAACCAACGGTCAGAGGAGGCCTAGCGTGTCGCAGCTGACCGAGATTCTGGCGGAGCTTCACTCCCGAGACGGGTCGGACCTCGTGCTCAAGTTTGGGCGCCCCCCCTTGATGCGCCTGAGCGGGCAGCTTCTCCCGAGCGAGTTCCCCGTTCAGGACGACGACTCGATCCAGGCCAACCTGGGTCCGGTCCTGTCGGATTTCCACTGGCAGAAGCTCAAGAAGGAGCGCGACGTAGACCTCAGCTTCGAGATCGAGGGGATGGCTCGGTTTCGCGTCAACGTGTTCTACCAACGAGGTCACGTGGGGACGGTGATTCGCCTGATCCCGCTCACGACTCCCACCATCGACGAAATGGGGCTCCCAGCCGTCCTCAAGGACGTGGCCGTCTCTCCGAATGGGATCGTGCTGGTCACGGGGCCGACCGGGAGCGGGAAGTCGACGACCCTGGCCGCCGTTGTGCAGCATATAAACAACACCCGCCACGCTCACGTGATCACGATTGAGGACCCCGTCGAGTTCGTCTACACCGACGACAAGGCGACGATTACCCAGCGCGGGATCGGAGAAGACACGCTCTCGGCGGGCCGCGCCCTGCGAGCGGCGCTGCGCCAGAACCCGGATGTGATCCTGGCGGGCGAGATGCGGGACCGCGAGACGATGGAGCTGGCGCTCCACGCCGCCGAGACAGGGCACCTCGTTCTCTCGACTCTTCACACCAACGACGCCAAGCAGAGCATCACCCGGATTACGGACGCGTTCCCGCCCGAGAACAAGACGGGTCTGCTCCGGATGTTGAGCAACTCCTTGCGGGCGGTCGTCTCGCAGCGTTTGCTCCGCAAGGCCGACGGCTCGGGTCGAGTCGCGGCCCACGAGATCATGATCGTCTCTCCCACGATCAAACTTCTGATCGAGAAGGGCGATATCCACGGAATGGAGAAGGCGATCGCGAGCTCGTCGAGCTACTACCGAATGCAGAGCTTCAACCAGTGCTTCGCTGATCTCGTCGACAAGCGACAGATCACCCAGGAGGTGGCCTTGTTAGCTTCGACTTCGCCTGGGGACCTCAAGCTGATGCTCAAGGGCATGTCACGCTCGAGCGGTGCGCTCGGCGGGAGCTCCGTCGTGGAGGAGGGGACCGCTCCGCCTCCGCCCAGCGGCAGGCGACGCCCGCCCCGCCCGAGTCGGCGCGTGATGGGGCGCGGAGGTCGTCCAGCTCAAGGCGGTCCCGGCCGCCGCCCTCCCAGCGCGCCCCCAGAGGGCAAGGGCGAACGGAAGCCGAAGATCAACCGGGGCTTCGACTTCACCTAAGTCGGCGCCGAAGGATAACTTCGCGTTTCGCTTGTCCTCGACGCCGCAGGCTGCGTTCGGCTTCGGCCGCGTAGGTCACTACGCTTGCCCTCAGCCTGCCTTGCCTGCGACGCCGA
>JAESQQ010000090.1 GCA_016765095.1 Planctomycetota bacterium
TCCGGGAGAGACAGACGGCCTCTGAGCTTAGGCTTGTCAAGGTCAGGAGCTATAAACGGGAGCACACGATCGGGAGTGGTCACTGTCGGCCAGCCTCTCTGTCGGCAACAAGCCTCCACGTGACCGCTCATGATCGTGAACTCCCGTTTAGGAGCCAGGCCCACGCGAGGAATGGTGTTCGCCGACCCACGCGAAGTCCTCGCGGCCTGGGCACAATGCGCGGCGTGCCCGAGTCCCCTTATTGGAAGATCTACGACGAGGCGACCTACCGAGTCCAGCGCCAGGTCGCGCGGGGCGGAATGGGTGCGGTCTATGAAGCCTACAAGCTCGGAGTCGAGGGCTTCGAGAAGCGAGTCGCGCACAAGGTCCTCCTGACCTCGCTGAGCCAGAACGACGAGTTCGTCACGATGTTCGTGCAGGAAGCGAAGCTCGTCGCCGACCTCGTACACGAGAACGTGGTCCAGATCTACCTGCGCTCGCTCTATCCAGACGACGCCTTGAACTCGATCGTCGACCCGAGCGTGCCCGACCCCTACTTCGAACGCCTGGGGATCGAGCTGTGAGAGCGATCCTGAGCGGGCTCGCGCTCCTTGCCATGCTGGGCTGCGCCGGGGCACCACCTCCTCGCGATCCACCGCCCGACGTCCCCGAAGACGGGCGGGTCGAGCTCGTGACTGCGGAACACTTCCGACTCTGGGTCTCGAAGGGCTGCCTCTCGGGGGCCGAGGCCCAGCTCCTGCTCCACGAGCTCCAGACCGCTCGCAAGGGCCTCCTGTCCCGCCTCGGCAGCGCTCGAGCGCCGGGCGACTTTCGCACGCCCGACGACGATCCACCGCGCGGCTATCGACCCCAGGCCGCGCCTCGCAAGATCCCCGACCCGATCGACGTCGTGGTCGTCCCAGACAAGGGCCGCTGCCACGCCGACAGCGCTGGGATCATGCTCCGCGCGGACCACGTCGCCCGTCGCGACGGGACTCATGAGTTGGTCCACTACCTGGCGGGGTCCTCGTGGCGCCCGATCGACGAGGGTCTCGCGGTCTATCTGACCGAAGAGCTCTGGGGCGCTCGACGCGGCTTCACGTCCAAGGTGCGGGCCCGGGTCTACCTTGACCTGAACCTCTCCCGCCCGCTGCGCCCCGAAGACCTCCGCAAGGGAATGAGCCGGATCGACTACGACACCGCCGGCGCGTTCGTCCGCTGGCTCGTCGAGTCTCGCGGAGCCGAGCGTTTCTGGACGCTCTACCACGGGGCCGTCGGGAACTACCACACGGTCTATGGCCAACCCGAAGTCGAGCTCTGGGAGGAGTTCTGGCGCTACGTCGGCAACCTCGACGTCAAGACCAAGAGCGCCTACTACGCCTACAAGATCCTCCTCCAGGACTGACCGCGCCCTCACCGCACTTCAAGCAGCTTCGCCTCCGCCTCCTCGAGCTTCGCTCTCCAGTACTTCGGCCCTTCGAGCGCGAGGAGCAATCGATATTCCTCCACGGCCAAGCGAGGGTCCTCCCCGACCGGCGCCCACTCGCGGCGCTGCGCCAACGCCAAGCCGAAGTCCGCCTGGAGCTGCAGGGCCTGCTTCAAGTAGGCCTGGGTCGAGGAGGGAGACGCCCCCCCTCCGGCCGCGAGCCACTCCAAGCCGGCCGCCAGCAAGTAGCCCCGCGCCCAGCGCACCTCGGCGAAGACCTCCTCCGCCAACTCCGCTGCTTTGGCCGGGCTCCAATCCGAGGGTGGCTTCGGCAAGGGGTAGCCGCCCGCACACCAGCCTGTCGTTGCACGATCTAAGGACTTGACCAAGCCTGGGATCCAGGCCAACTCTGCCGCCCGGGTCAACTCCAACGCTAGTTGGCGGCGCGCTGCCGGAGGAGACTCGCGCCGCAGGAGGACGAGATAGGCCACGACGGCACTCCTTGGATCTCGCTTGAGGGAGACGCGAGCAGCGCTCCACTCGGGGGAGAGGGTGTCGCTGTATGAGTCCTCCCAAACCTGGATCCAAGCGCTAGCAGGGCTGCGGTCGGGGACCGGCTTCCCCACGTCCTTGAGGAGCGTATCGGGATGACGATCGAGCCTCGAGGCGTGGCGCAGGTAGTCGTGAGCGTCCGAGACCGCGGAAGACACCTTCCCCTTTGCGGCCTCCATTGGGTCGATCTTCAGCAGTTCGAGGGCGTCGGTCGAGCCTAGATCCCTCGCCAATCGCGCGAGCGCCATCTGCCGGTCGTAGTCCGGCGAGTGCTTTCCCGCCAGCAGGAGCCCCTTCAAGTGGCCCCGCTCAGCGAGCGCCCGCGCGACGGCATACGCCTCTTCTGACCCCCAGGACGACTTCTGGAGCTGCGTCAGTCTTCTGTAGAGCTGAGTAGCCGAGGAGTCGACGTAGGCCGAACTGACGGGCGGAAGTCCGTGAGCTTGAGCGAAAGTCGACATGGCCTCGGCGACACCGAGCACGACTGGAGAGTGAGTTGGCGTCGGCGGGCTCTGACTCTCGCGGGCCGTTGGCGCCGAGCGGATCGGCGTCGAAGCTGACCCCTCCGGCTCCAGCGAACTCGCGACCCCGCCAGCGATCGCGCCCAGGACAACGAGGGACCCCACGGCGAGGGCCAGCCGCTTCCCCAGCGGCGCGCTGAGACGAGCAGGCTCCTGCGGCGCGTTCAGCCCCTCGAGCGCGGCTGTAACCTCGCTCGCGCTCGGTCGCTCGCCGGGGTCTTTCGCGAGGCAGCGGGCGCAGAGTTCGTCGAGCGCGGCTGGGACCTCGATCAGGGTCTGAAGTCGCGGCGGCACCTCGTCGAGGATCCGTCGCAGGAGCGCGAAGGTGTTGGCTGAACCGTCGAAGGGGACGCGGCCAGCGAGGCAGCGAAACAGAATCCCGCCTAGGGCGTAGACGTCGCAGGCTGACGTCGCTCCCTCCCCCCGGACCTGCTCGGGCGCCATGTAGGCCGGAGTGCCCATTAGGGTCCCGGTCTCGGTCAGGCGGCTCCGGTCCTTGAGTCGCGCGAGGCCGAAGTCTGCCAGCTTCGGGAGCCCGCCCGCGTCGAAGAGCACGTTCCCCGGCTTGAGGTCGCGGTGAATGATCCCTGCTGCGTGAGCGTGGGCCAGACCACGCCCCAGCTCGGCGACAAGAGCGATCGTCTCCTCGGCCTCAAAGGGTGCGCCCTTGAGCCGGTCCGCCAAGCTGCCCCCCTCGGCGAGGGACAGGACCATGATCGGCTGGCTGGGGGTCCCGACGAGGGAGTGAACCTGGAGGATCGCGCGGTGAGTCAGGCGAGCCATGGCCTCCCCCTCCCGAGAGAAGCGAGTGCACTCGAGCGGCGGCGACCCCGGCAGGAGCACCTTGAGCACGTACTCGGCGCCTGTCTCCACGTGCTGCGCCGCAAAGACCTCCCCCATCCCACCGCGACCGAGGAGCGCGGTGAGCTGATACCCGGCTACGACCTCCCCGACTTGCAATCGCTCTGACATGGCGGTCGATTCCTAGCGCGCGGGGGGCGCGGCCTCGCGGACCAAGGCCCCGTGCTCACGGCTGGCGATCAAGATCGAGAACCGCTCGACGTGGTCGAGTTGATCGGTGCTGAGCGTCGCGTGATCGAAGCGACCCCGGAGGTCGGTGTAACCGTCCTTGAAGAACTGAACCGCGCCCGAGGTCTGCCGGGCATAGACCTTCACGTAGACCGCGGCCAGTGGCCCGCCCTGGCTGTGAGTCACCTGGAGCTGCCCGAAGCGCTCCATCACGCGCACCGCCAGGCTGTGGGCGTAGACCGTCACGACCTCCCGCTGCCCCGCCCCGCGCACCTCGACGACCACATTCTGTCCGTCGAGGTCCTTGGGGAGGGCCAACACGCGATCTTCGCTGACCCCGAGCGTCAAGTCCGTCTCGAGGTGGGGCGCGGTGTAGGCGAAGCGCCCTGAGTCGGTCCAGCCGAAGGGCTGGAGCGAGAACAAGAGTTCGAGGTCCATTCGGTAGTAGCGAAGCACGACCGCGCCCAGGTTCTGCGACCGGAGTCGGAGCTTGGCGCCCTCGACCTGGAGCGAGAAGCTCGGCTCCTGGCTCGCAAGCTCAGTCTGACGAGCGACTCGGTCCTGGCTGCCAGACTCGGCCACGCGACCCGTCGCCAGCTCGTCGACCATGGCGAGCACACTCCGAAACCGATCCCGCCAGCGGCGAACGGGGTGCTCTTGGTAGGGCTCAGCGAGCGCGCGAGCCCCGGCAGGCTCGCCACGAGAGACCGCGAGATAGGCGCCGAGGTAGTCGTGCTGAAGTTGGCAACGGGTTGCATCACGTGGCACGCGCTGGAACTCCTCGAGGGCCTCGCCGATCCGGTCTTGAACCAAGAGGTAGTAGACGAGGGCCAAGCGATCGTCTGGAGTCAACGTGGCGCGGAACTCCATCAGCCGAAGGAACGCTGCCCACTGCTCGCGGAGCCCGTCATTGAGGAGCTCGCGGTCGTCGCCGAGACGGTGCGCCCGAGCGTTGAGGAGCGGCGCGTATTCCTTGTGCATGTACCAGCCGCGAGCGACGGGGTCGACCTCGACGATCGGAGCCGTAAACGCGGCCCCGGTCCCGCGGAGGAAGTCGTCTTCGTGCAGCAAGAACTCACGCGTGCTCGCGTTGTGGTGGTGGTGCACGCCGTAGGCGTAGAGAACTCGGTCGAACACGTGGCGCGAGATCAAGAGGTCCATCACTCGCCCGAACGCGGCCTCCTCGCCCACGCGCCAGGCGATTCGACTCAAGTCGAGACGCTCGAGGTTCGCCCGCTCGAGATAGGCCACCACCTCATCAAGGGACCCCCGCTGGCTGACGTAGCTCCAAGACGTCGTGTCGACTTCGCTCGGCTCGGCGACGACGTTTAGGAGCTTGGGTGGCGCGCTGGCCACGACCGCCTCTCGGAACGCGACCTGGACGGGGAAGTGCTCGAACTCGCCAGGCTCTGGGAAGTAGAACGAGTAGGAGAGGGACTCTGTCTCGAACCCGCCGAGCAAGATCGCTCGACTCTCGGTCCGCCGCCCCCCCTCGACCGGGAGCGCGCCCCGAGGGATCTGAATCAGCAAGTCGAGCTTGCGGTCGCGATCCCCAGGATTGCTTAGCACGACCTGGCAGGTGTAGACGGTCCGTACCAGGAGCTCGTCGCTGCGTGAGCGAGAGCCTGCCTCGTCGTCGTCCTCGTCTTCGTCGTCCTCCTCCTCGTCGGCCCGCACGATTCGCTGGCCGACCAGGATCTGAATCGAGTCCTCCAAGCGGGGAGCCGGGCGCAGCTCCTGGAGGAACACGATCTGGGGAGAGGCCGACACGAGCCGCATTCCACCGTCCTTGAAGCCGACCTCTGGCGCGGGTGCGCTGAAGGGTAGACCCAAAACCGCCAGCGCCAAGGCTTGCTCGGTGAACGTCGCGTTGGCCGTGGCTATGTGCTCGGAGAGGAAGGGCTCGTCACCGGTGTGATTGGCGAGCTCAACCCAAAAAGGTCCTGCCGGGACGCGAGTCGAGTCGAGCTGGTCCGCGCGGACCTTGTAGTAGTCGTTCTCAGCGAGCTCTTGGGTCCGATCCGCTGCTCGGAAGAACTGCGGCGCCTCCAGCCGCAGGACCGCGTCCACGGCGACTCCCCCCCACTCGTCGTCGTCCCCAGACAGCTCGACTGGAGGCTCAGCCTCGCTCTCCTCGAAGCACTCGTCGTCGAGGTCCATCATGACCTTCTCAGCCCCGAAGGAGTCCTCCTTGGCCATTTTCTTCTTGGACATGCTCCGGCGCCGCGCGCCCTGCTTGGCAGCTCTGGTCCGCTCGGTCTTTGACTGAGCGCGCGCTTCTTCGATCCCGAGGTCGTCCTCGCCGTGATCCTGACTCTGGATCGCGGCGTCGAACAGCCGAGCCCGAGTCCCGTGGTCGAGCTCCTCGCCGGCCGCGAGTTCGCCGAGGTGTCGGGCGACCGGACCGCGCTCCTCGGGCAGCCGACGCCCGAGCAGGACGCGCTCAGCCGCGTTCAGCCGACCGTAAGCCCAAGGCGTCGTGAACTCGCTCAGGTCTTCGTGGAGGAGCCAGCGATCCATGAAGGTTCGGACTCGCTTGTGACGAAGGTAGGGAGCCACGACTCGATCGAAGAAGGGCCGGTCCCTGAAGTAGGTGAACAGGTGGAGCTCGTGGCAGGCGTGCTCGGAGTAGAGCCGCTCCTGCTCCTCCACCGAGAGCGTCGCCCAGCGCGGCAAGAACGCGAACGTCGTCAACGCCTCGCTCGGGTTGAGGATCGCTTGGAGTCGATAGACCGTTTCAAGGGTGTCGTAGCGGGCCAACTTGGCCGTCGTCAGGTCGTCGACGATCAGCTCTTCGCCCGCCCGGAGGGTGCGGACCACCCGCTGCTCGGCGAAGGGTTCGTTGGGGTCGAGGCCGAGCCAGAGGCGACGATCCTTGGGATCGAGGTCTGCTCGCCCGAGCGTGAGCTGCTGCTCAACGCTCAGCTCGGCGTCGCAGACGAGGACCCTCACGCAGCGCGCGGGGCCGAGGTCGCTCAAGGGAACCGTCAATCGCCCCTCGCCGTCGAGGCGCAGGTTGAGGAGCTGAATGCCCGCCTCGGGGAGGAAGTCCCAAGTCGGGAACCCACCCTCGGCTCCGCCGCGGCCCCCGCCCCGGCCAGAGCCGATTCGCGGTGGGGCGCAGGCAGGCATAGGCCCACCCGCGACCATAGAGCTGGCGGCCATGAAGCCGTCCCCGCCCTTGGCGTCACGGACCCGGGTCGAGGTCGTCCTCAGCGCCCAAGGGTTGAGGATCAAGGCCGGCCGCTCGAGGAGGTTCCCCGGGATCGCCTCGGCTGACTGTCGGTCCAGGACGTAGCGGACCTCTTCCCCGAGGACCCGCCCCGACTCGTAGGCGGACGCGCGCGCTCCAAAGCGCAGTCGAAGCGGGGGGCGAAGCGCGTGGTGGCCGAGCTCGACCAGCGCGTCGTGCTCGGGCAAGAGCGCGGTCGCGAACACATGGACCCGTGTCCGCTCGGACGCGTTGCGAACCGCTACCTCAAGCGCGTCGGCGCGCTCTGCGACCACGAGCCCAGGCGGACGGCGATAGCGCAGCTCAGCGGCGTCCCGGGGACCGACGCAGAATCGGTCGACCCGCTCCCCCTCGCTCACGAAGAGCGAGTGAACCCGCGCCTCGCCCTTGAGGTAGAGCCGATACCAGCCCGGCTCGAGTCCGCTGACTCGCAGCAGCCCTTCCTCGCAGCTGAGGGCGTCGAAGCGATCCTGGCGGCGCTCGTCAGTCGGCTGCCCGTCGTCGGAGCGCACTTGGAACAGCGCCAGGTCAGCCCGGGTCGGAACTCGCTCACCGGGCCAAGGCAGCTCGAGGGGCTCGCCCGCGACCGCGTTGAGGGTCGCGGGCAAGGGGAGCGCCCGTCCCTGGCCGTCGAGGCGCCACTCTGCGGTCGGCGCGTCCTCGAGGTCGGCCGAGAGCGAGAGGATCTCCGAGAGCTGCCCCAGCTCGATCACCCCGGCCGCGCTGGCCTGAAGCGTCCGGGAGGCCGGATCGTTGATCCCGCGGTGGCGGCCGCGAACCCGCACGACGACGTGCGGGCAGAGCTCGCCGTTCTTGCCGCGAACCTCGATCCGATAGCCCGCGTCGCTTCGCTCAAGGTAGAGCGCCCGAATCGAATCGCTCCGATCGATCTGGTTGAAGGTATAGGAGCGATCGGACGAGAGCTCGAGGTCCGGCTGGCCCGGCCGCTCGAGGCGGGCCCGGAGGCGAAGCGAGACCTGGGCGCAGTCGTCTGGGACTCGAAACGAAAACGTCGCCTCTTGGGACTCGCTGAGTTCCAACGGGGCCTCGCTCTCGGTCGACACGTCACGCAAGTCGCGTGTCCCGACTTCGAGCCGGACCTCGCTCAAGAGCCCAGCGCTAGCGGGCGCCCCGTTCACCGTCAGCAGCGCGCGGACCAGGACCGTGGCCTGGGCACCAGCCAAGAGCTGCTCGCGATCGAGGTGGAGCTGGGCGCTGAGCTGGAACTCTTCGGCCAGGTGATCGAACTGCCAGATCGAGACCAAGTCGCCGGCCCGCAGGACGGTCGCTCGCCGGCCCGGGTTCGTCGAATACGGGATCAGGATCCGGCCCTCGTCGTCCCCGGTGTAGCTCCGCTCCGCGAGGTAAAGGGTGGCGCCCACAGCGACCCGCCCGAGCTCGTCGACGACCCAAGCCGCCTGACCCGCTGCGGTCGGGCGCGTGACCAGCCGCAGCTCGCCCTTGCGAACGAGCGCCCGGCTGTTGACGCCGGCCCCAATGAAGTCGACGACGTAGAGCCCCGGCCCTGCGAGCTGGGGGAGGTCGAATCGACGCCGGACACGGCGCAGCGCCGGCTCGTCGTAGGTAAAGCGCAGCTCGTACTGGGGCACGAGCCCGTCGAGGTCGATCCCGAGTCCCGGCTCTGCCCCAGAGCTGTGGAACACGTTCTCGACCTCGAGCCGGAACACCTTGACGGTCAGCTCCTCGACCCGCTTGACGTCGAGCAAGAGGGAGACGGCGTCTTCGCGCCCGAACTGGGTCGGGTTCTCGGGGAGGATCCGAAGCTCGATCCGCTCCCGGAGCTGCGCCAGAGCGCCAGAGTCGTCGAGCAGGGCCGCCCAACGATCCGGGTCCACAGCGCCGCTCAGGAGCTTGGCCGTCGCCAGTCGTCGCCGGAGGAACTTCGCGTCGAGAGTCCCGGCCAGAGCCAGCACGCGCGGATCTTCCAGGCCCGAGACGTCGCTCAAGAGCTCCTCTAGGAGCTCGCTGATCAAGGCCTCGTCGTCGCGGACTGGCGCCAGGCCAGTCCCATGAACGCTGCCAAACGTGATCATGCGGCGCCGAACCTCGCGGTCGTCGATCCAGTCCCGATTGACGTAGCTGGCGTGGCGGGGGACAGAGAGGTATTCGCGCAGCAAGTCGAGGTCGACTGGGCCGACGCGGGGGAGGAGGAGCTTGTGGTAGAGGACCTCGAGCCGGAGCGGCAGGAAGGCGTCTCCGAGTCGAGCCACGAGGGTCGCGAGTCGCTCGAGGTAGGCGGCTCGGACCGCGGGGTCCTCGAGACCCTCGTCGGGGCGTAGCCTCCGCACGAGGCCGTCCACGAACCTCCGGTCTTGGAGGAGGGCGGGGCGGAGCTCGGCCAAGTGCTCGAACTGAGCCAGAGTCAGCAGGGCGTGGATCGGGATGCTCCCAAACCCACGGCTGTCTTCGTGGTCGAGGTCACGAGCGATCCAGGACGTGACCTCCTCGAAGTCGCCGTGGGGTAGCGTCTGGAGCAGGGAGCGGAGGCGATCGCCCTCGAGCAGGCCCTCCGCCCCTTCCCCGCGCGCTGCTTCGCGCGCGGCGCGATCAGCGCCAAAGGGGCTCAGCTCGCTCAGATAGCCGTGGTTCACGATCGAGCGGCTCAGCGAGCTCCAGCTCCACTCCTCCTCGCTGAGGACGCTCGGGTAGCGGTCGGCTTCGTCCTCGACCTCGCGCTGGTGGTCGAACCGAAGCCCAAGCTCGCGGCGAACGTAGCTCTGGCTCCGCTCGAAGTCCTCCTCCCAACGCAGCAGCGACTGGCGCCGGAAGAGCTCGTGATAGCCGGATCCGGGGTTCTTCCACTCCTTGAAGATCGCCTCGACGTCTTCGAGTTCACCCCGGTGTTGGTGAAGCAGGCAGCGGTAGTAGAAGCGCTCGTCGGAGCCTGGCGCGAGATCCTCGATCACCTTGGCCCGGTCGTCGCTCAGTCCGAAGTCGCTCATCTAGCCTCCTCAACCGCTGGCAGCCGGCGACGCTACCAGGCGACCCGCCCGGTGGGGCTCCCACACGCAAGCGACCCCGCCAGAGGCGGGGTCGCGAGGTCGATCGAAATCGAGGAGCGAGCTACTTGCTCGCGGTGCTGCTCTTGAGCGTGTACTTCGCGTAGGGCATGTCGCAGGCGGGGGTCCCGTCCTTCCCAGCGATCGCGACCCAAACCTCGAGCGTCTCGGGGTGGAAGATCGCGACGTGGAGGTTGCTCTTCATGGAGACCGGCCGCTTGACCATCTCCTGGAGGAGCTTCGCGTCGACCTTGCCGTAGTTCGCAGAGAGGCGGCGCGCGAACTCGGCGTAGCGGTGGGGACCCGACATGATCAGCGAGTCCTTGGGCGGCATCGCGACGAAAGTCTGAAGGCCCTTGGCGCCCTTGATCAAGATCGAGTGCTTGTCCACCGTCACTTTGACGTCCTTCCCAAACGCCTTCCCGCCCGCCGCTTGGCGACGCAGCTTGGCCTTCTCAATGAAGGTGAACGTCTGCCCGGGGAGGATCGTCTCGAACACCTTCTCGGTGCACCAGATCCCCGTCGAGCGGTTGGTCTTCCCGTCCGAGATCACGTAGTAGTACTCGCAGGTGCGCTTGGCCTTGCGGAAGATCTCGACCGCCTCCTCCATGGTGCTCGCGGTCTCGAGCGCCTCACGCATCAGGAGGGGCATGGGCATTCCGTTCCAGTGCCCGAGCCCTTTGCCGCCCATTTCACCGATCGCGACCTTGGACTCGTTCATGCCGGTCACGGTCCCGATAAAGCCCGCGAAGCCGACATTCAGCCAGCGCTTGCGGCCCTTGGGCGCATGCTTGATCACGAGCGCGGTGTCCTGGAGCCCGAGCTTGGTCATGTAGTCGAGGATCCGCACGTGGTAGAGCGAGCCGTCCGCGGTCGCCTTCCCTTGGAGCGCAATCCCCGAGCAGTGGAACGCGGCTGGGAACAGGTTCCCCGCCTCGACCATGTCGTACTCGAGGCCCGCGCCCTCGGCCACTCCACGCATCTCCTCCAAGTAGCGCTTGGGAATGTTGGGCCGCAGCATGGAGTGCATCAGCGGGCGCATCATGACGTAGGCCTGATACGTGTCGCTCTTGCCCATCTTCGTCTGGTTGTCGACGATGTTGGTCAGGTTCTGCTTGACCTGCTTCTTGAGCAGGCGACCGTGCTGGAAGCCCATTTCGTAGGGAGTCCCCGAGACGTGCAGGACGAGGTTTCCGTCCGCGCGCTTCTCGAGGAATCCCTTGCCCTCGCGGGCGACGACCTCGGCTTGCGCCGTCTGTGGGGCCCCAAGCAACAATGCCAAGGCCAAAGTGCTGGTCAGGCCAGCGGTCAACAATTGGGTTTTCATTGGTTCCTCCGGAGCGCGGGAAGCCCCCCTCCGCGCTGGCGGCGGGATCATAGGGCCGCCCCCCCTCCAGGGTCGAGGATCTTTTCTTTTCAATCGCCGGCTGTGAGGAGCGGCTGAACCAAAGAGGCCCGAGCAGGCCACGCAACTGCGTTCTAGCCGCCCTCGAGCGCTGCAAGCGAGCGTCGCGACCCTGGGCCAGCGCGACGGGATCGAGCGCGCGGCCCTCGACGAGGGCGCACGCGAAGAGGGTCTCGGCCTCCATTTCGGTCAACCCAAGGGCCGCGGCCGCGGCGCCCTCCAACTCGCTCTCGCTGAAGCTGAGCTCTGCGGTCGCGATCAGGTTCTGGAGGACACGTCGCAGCTCGCCCGCGTTGGGGAGCGGAAAGTGAAAGCGCTCGGCCACCCGGGTCAAGGAGCCGGGGATCGCAGGCTCCGCCGAGATCAGGACACAGCTCCTCCCCCGGGCCCGGAAGGTCCGGACGAGCTCCCGCAGTCGTCGCGCGAGGACAGGATCCGTCAGGTGAGGATCTAGGTCACGGAGGAGCGGGCTTCAGCCTGGGCTGGCTCAGAATCCACGCGCGAGGAACTCCGAGATCTTGAGGTTTAGGAACTCGTCGCTGGGGACGAGGCGACTGACCATCACGTAGCGCCCCTCTGGGATCTTGAGGATCTTCTCCAGCGCCGCGAGACCGCTGAGGCTCGACCAGGACGAACTCATCACGAGCCCTTGAGCGAACTGAATCACGCCCTCCTTCTCGACTCCAGTCACGCGGAGTGTGCCGCTGCGCTTGGCCCGCTCGAGGCCCCGCAGTGTGTCCGCCAAGTCGTCGGCGTCGTCGAAGGTCCCGCTGAACTGCTCGCCTCGCTCGAGGACGAAGCTCTCGGAGTCGTCGGGGAGGTTAAACGAGGCTGCGATATCAGAGCCGCCGTCCTCTTGCTCGTAGGTGATCTTCATGATCCCGATTTGAATCGTGCCGACCAAGCCCAGGACGCGGCTTCCTTGGACTTTGACTCCGTCGAGGGTCACGCCGTTTGCGCTGCCGAGGTCCATAAGAGAGGCGCGCTCGGCCTCCTCGGCCCAGACGAGGACCGCGTGCTCTCGCGAGACCTGGGTGCTGTCGAGGACGATGTCGTTGCCAACCTTCCGACCGATTCGCAACTGGCCCCCCGGCTGCAGCCGAAGCGGCAACCCGCTAGGAGGACGGACGAGAAGGGTAGGGATCACTTTGCCTCAGCTCTTGTTATAGCCACTTGTGAGGTGCCCAGGGACAAGTCATGGGTTTCGCGCCGGACTCGGCGTCGCAGGCCAGGCAGGCTGAGGGCAAGTGCTGGGGGTCACTGGCAGCGCGAGCAGTTCAGGCCGCTTAGGCTGAGGGGACTGGTGGGAACCACTCCCACTCTCAAGTCGTGAACAGTGTGGGTCGTTGCTCCCAAACTCCAGAGGTCTATCCGCAGTGACGCAGGGCACGTCAACTCCAGCTCCCTCCTCTGAGAGCCCCGCCGACACGGACGGGGGGCACTCGACCCAGCCTGTGGCTGAGGTCCCTCACACCCACGAGGAGGAACCCGAAGGTCGCGAGACCGCGCCTCACGACGAAGTCCTCGTCCCTCCGACCGGGCCCGAGCCCGAGCCGAAACCAGACAGCGCACCGGTTCGGATCAAGGTCAAGGTCAAGTCCAAGTCCAAGGGCGCGACAGCGGTGGCGGCTCCGCCCGAGGCCGACAAGCCAGCCCTCGAGACCCCCGTCGTCAAGATCAAGGAGCCAGCTCTCAAGGAGCCAGCTCTCAAGGAGCCAGCTCTCAAGAAGCCAGCTCTCAAGGAGCCAGCTCTCAAGAAGCCAGCTCTCAAGAAGGCAGCTCTCAAGGAGCCAGCTCTCAAGAAGGCTGAGACGCCAGCTCTCGAGACGCCGATCCCCACCGAAGGAGCCCCCCAAGGGAAGGCCCCTCCCCCCGCGACGAAGTTCCCGCCCTTCCGCCGTCGGCGCCCCAAGCGCCCCGCCCTTGAGTTGAGCGGAGCGCCGCTCGCGACGCTGACCCTCGCGACCCCCAAGCGGGCTCGAGTCAGCTCCCCCAAGCTCCTCTCCCGCAGCTCGGGCTCAAAGCCAGCCCCCACGAAGGGCCCCCCCACGAAGGCCCCCCCCACGAAGGCA
>JAESQQ010000842.1 GCA_016765095.1 Planctomycetota bacterium
CCACAGCAAGCCCCCGCCGCAAGAGCCAAGTCGCGACCACCCGGAGGGCGTCGACCACGCGCCGCCCGCGCTGGGCGTCACGGAAGAAAGCCTCCTCCTCCGCGAGCCATTTGGCCCCGCCCTCTTCCAGGATCTTGGCGATCCGGGTGGTCAATTCGAGGTAGCGCCCCGAGCTGACCGCTGTGTAACGAATCTCTGAGAGATAGACCTGAAGCGCGGAGTCGATCTTGCCCTTGGCGTAGAGGACTTCTGCGCTCGCAATGTTGAGTTCGTATTGAAGGGGAAACTTCTTGCGAGCCTCGGCGTAGACCTTCAGCGCGTCGTCAGCTCGATCGCAGCGGAGGTAGGAGCGCCCCAAGCGAAGGAGGACCTTGAGGTTCGTCGCAACTGCAGGGTCCTTGGCCACCGTCGCCAGCTTGGCTAGCCCCTTCTCCGTCTCTCCGGCCCGAACGAGCACTTCGCCGGCCAGGATCCTGATCTCGAGGTCGTTGCCCGCGACTCGTTCGGCCGCCTCGACGATCGGGAGGGCCTCCTTGAACCGATCGGCCTCCAACAGGAGTTCGATCAGCCAGAGCGTCGACTCTCGCCGCCGAGGACTCTTCTGGACCGCGATCTCTGCCGCTGTGATTGCCTCGTCAGATCGGCCCAAGCGCGACAAGAGCTGGGATCGCATGAGGTTTAACCGACCGTCGGTCTCCTTCTCGTCAGCCAGCGCCACCAGAAAGCGAGGGTCGAACTCAGGCTGACTCGGCTCGCTGATCTCCAGATAGACGTAGACCGCACCCTGGCGGACTTCTCCCTCGGGGTCGAACCGAGCGACGTTCAGAAGGAAGGGCACGCCGACCGCGCGAGCCTCTTGAGGTCGACGACGAAAGGCTCCCAGGCCGACCAGCCGCTCCTGCTTGGCAAGGGCAGGGAAGTCGTCGAGCCCCTCCCCCACGATTTGGCGAAGCTCCGCGGAGACTTTCCAACGCAGCGCCCGGAGAAGTTCGTTCGCAGCGGCCGCGCGTTCGGCGTCTCCGTCCTGAGCTGCTCGCTCCAGCGGACCCACGCATTCCTGCCCGAGCTCGTAGAGCCGATCCCTCGCCGCCTCACGAACCTCCCACTTGGGGTCGCCTAGGTTGCGAACCAAGCTCCGGATCTCGCGCGCGTTCTGGGTCCGCTTGAGTGGCTTGAGGGGAGCCTTCTTGTCCGGCTTGGGCGGAGCCGGCTGGGGAGGAGCCGGCGTTGGCTGAGCAAGAGCCACCCCCGAAAGGAGGCAGAGAAAGGCGGTGAGGAGCTGAAGTCGCCGGGTCATGAGGGCAGTATGCCAGTCAGCTGATCTTCCCGCTCGACAGCACCAGGCGCCCTCGAAGCGAGGCGAGAGAGCCGTTCAGGCAAGGCCAATTACACTCTTGTGACCGAGGAGCTTCGGTCCACTGGGGAGTCTCTGAGGAAGACCCTCGTATTCGGCTTCGGAACACTGCTGAAAGGGGAGGGCAAACCATCCCGACTCAAGGCCCCATCGCTTTCGGTCCAGTGTTGAAGATCGCAGCTCCAGCGAAGTGATTCGAGCCTCCCCTGGGGAAGAGCGTAGAGAACTCGGCCACCTCTGCACGTGACCCGCTGATCTTCTCCCGAGACCTCTGAGCTCGACGCTCGAGTCAACTCCTTACAGCACCAAGACCGAGCTTCAATCGGAGTCGAGTTCTCCCCAGAACCGAAGCCAGTAATAAGATGAATAAGAAGATTAATCTCTTAGATGGTTAGGAATACAACGAAGGCACGAGTCGATCCCAACGATTCCAAGCAATCCTCTGCGACGCCTGATTTCCTTGGTGCTCCGCGTCTTGACCTCGCTAGAATCCGAACCGTCGAGGGGGTCACCGAGAGTGACTCCGCTCCCCACCATAACCCGAACCCAACATCGCCCTGGTCGTCAGCTTCCCTGTCGGAGCTCCTGTCTACCATAGGACGATTCGGACGGCTCCTCGAGAGCTGTTAGGAGGACCCTTATGAGCAGCGCCGTTGTCGAAAAGAGCCAGGACTCCAAGAGCCACTCAAAGACATGTTTGAGTTTTCGCGGCGACGCCCGGGAGCTCGCCGATTCGGTCAGCCTGGCGGCTTCGGTCTCCCCGACCAAGAGCCCACGGGCCGTCCTGCAGAACCTGCTCCTTCACGGCCGCGAAGGGGTCCTCGAGGTCACGGGGACCGACCTGGAAGTCGCCATTCGAGTCAGGATCGAGCAAGTCGAAATCCTCCAAGACGGGCTCCTCCTGGTCAATGCAGCTCGTTTTCTCCAAATTCTGCGAGAGCTCTCAGGCGAGCAAGTCGAAGTCACCACCGACGAGCGCGCCGGGTGCACGATCGCGACCGGCGACGCGCGGTTCCAAGTCCTAGGCGAAGACGCCAGCGACTTCCCAGAGCTTCAAGATTGGCCCAGCGAAGGGACTTTCTCCCTGCCGGCCCCCAAGCTTGTGGACATGATTCGGCGAACTGCCTTCGCGACCCACGCCGAGAAGACTCGCTACGCCATGAACGGGATCTTGCTCGACCTCAAGGACGAGCGAGTTCACCTCGTCGCGACCGACGGTAAGCGCCTCGCCCTCTGCGAGCGTTCCCTCGACTTCACCGTCGAGAAGCCGGTTCACGTCGTGGTCCCGACCAAGGGCATGACCCTCCTGCAGCGGGTCCTCGGGACGAGCGAGGAGGAGATCCAGCTGTCGATCGAAGACAATCAAGTCCATATCAAGACCAGCAACGCGCTCCTCTCCTGCCGCCTCGTTCAAGGTCACTTCCCTCCCTACGAGGAAGTCGTTCCCAAGGACCACGACAAGCCCCTCACCCTCCCCCGCGAGGCCTTCCTGAGCGCGCTCCGACGAGCCTCGCTCCTCGCCACCAAGGACAGCCAGGCGGTTCGGTTCCGCTTTGGGCGGGAAGGGCTTGAGCTGACGGCCCGAGTCCCCGAAGTCGGCGAGAGCCGGGTCCAATTCCCCCTCGACTTCCCCTACGACGACCTCGAGATTGGCTTCAACCCGAGCTACTTCGCAGACGTCCTCAAGGTGATTGGGACGACGGAGTTCCTCCTCGAGTTGAAGGACGAACGAAGCGCCGCGGTCGTCCGCGAGGAGAGCGAAGGGCACCGCTACGTCTACCTCGTCATGCCTCTGAGCCTGGGAGGCTAGGGGCGCTAGGCAGGGATCGGAAGAGGGCAACGGAACGCCGATGTGGAAACCCGCAACCCCCTTTCATGGCAAAGGGTTATCGCGCAAAAACGACCGCCTCTGCCCGCGATCTCCACAACCCCGATCGGGGCCCCGGGCGGGAGCCGGAATCGCACGAGCCGGGGATTTGATCCTGGGCGTCGTTAAGGAGAACGGCCTCGACCGCCTCGGCCAAATCGAGCGACTGGGAGAGCTTTGGCGGACGCTCGTGGGAGCCGAAACCGCGGGGAAGTCGAGAATCGTCTCCCTCAAAGTCGGTGTGCTCATGATCGAGGTCGCCAACTCAGGGCTCGGGCAAGAGCTCTCGGTCTATCTCAAGCGAGATTTGCTCAAGAAGTTGCGGGCCGAGAGCGGTCTCAAGATCACCGACTTGAGGTGCCGGGTGGGCGGCTGGGCGACCCCCTAGCCTCCCCGCCGCCGAGCCCTTCCACTTGCCAGAGTCCCAAGGAAACTGGCGAGGGGTGCAGGCGACTAAAAGAGCCCCGTTTGGGAGCCCTTTCGGCGTCCCTCGACAGGACCCCTAGAAAAGCGGCTAATCCCTTTAGAAAAGGGAGTTTCCGACGGTTCTAGAGGCTGCGCAAACGATCGAGATAAGCGACACTGGTTGGGTCGTGGAGGAAGGAGCGAATCGCCCCTTTTCGCCTCCACAAAACCGGGGCCCACGAGCCCTGAGAGCGCGGCCAAACAGGCCGACGACAAACAGGCCGACAAGTCAAAAAGAGGACTCCCCATGCCGACCGCTCCCACCAAGGCTGCTGACTACACCGCGGAGAGCATTCAGATCAAGGAGGGCCTTGACCACGTCCGCGCGCGACCTGCGATGTACATCGGGGACATTTACGAGCGCGGACTCCACCACTTGGTCTACGAAGTGGTGGACAACTCGGTCGACGAGGCCATGGCGGGGCACTGTACGGAGATCCGCGTCACGCTCGGCGAGGACGGCTCGATCTCGGTCCTTGACGACGGGCGAGGGATCCCGGTCGGGATTCACGCCGAAGTCGGCAAGCCGACCGTCGAGGTCTGCCTGACCAAGCTCGGCGCGGGCGGAAAGTTCGACAAGGACTCCTACAAGGTCTCAGGCGGGCTGCACGGAGTCGGCGTCTCTTGCGTGAACGCGCTCGCAGAGTGGCTTGAGGTCGAGGTCTATCGGGACGAGAAAGTCCACAAGATCACCTTCGAGCGGGGAGTGACCGCCCAAGAGTTGATCGTCACAGGGAAGACCAAACTCCGCGGCACAAAGGTCACCTTCCTGCCCGACTCGGAGATCTTCAAGCACTCCATTGAATTCAAGTATTCCACCGTTCACACCCGGCTCAAGGAGCTGGCCTACCTCAACGCGGGGCTCAGGATTGTCCTCTCGGACGAGCGCGGCGAGGGCAAGGAGGAGGAGTTCTTCTTCCCCGAGGGGCTCAAGGACTTCGTCACAGAAATGGCCCTGCGTGAGTCAGACAAGCTGACTCTTCTCAAGCCGATCTACTTGATCGGCAGCGAGGACAGCGAGGACTCGGGTGGCCGGGTCGAGGTCGAGATTGCGATCCAATACAACGACTCTTACTCGCCTCAGATCGTGAGCTACACCAACAACATCAACACGATCGAGGGCGGAACCCACCTCAAGGGCTTTCGGAGCGCGCTGACCGCGAGCCTCAACGCTTGGATCAAGGGCAGCGAGATTCCTGAGTTCCGCAAGCTCAAGGACGCGGATCGGCCCAACGGCGACGACTACCGCGAGGGGCTCGTGGCGGTGATCTCGGTCAAGGTTCCTGAGCCTCAGTTCGAAGGCCAGACCAAGACCAAGCTGGGTAACTCTGACGTGGCTGGGATCGTGCAGTCGGTCTTGGGCAACTACCTCCGCAACTGGTGCGAGCAGAACCCAAACGAGACCAAAGCGCTCATTCGCAAGGCGCTGCACGCGCGCATGGCGCGCATGGCCTCGAAGAAGGCCCGCGACCAGGCTCGCAAGCGGAAGGACATTCTCTCGGGGGGGGGCGTCGCCAAGCTGCGCGACTGCAACTCGAAGGAGCCGGAGGAGTGCGAGCTCTACCTAGTCGAGGGTGACTCCGCAGGCGGGACGGCGGTCTCAGCGCGGAACCCTCACACTCAAGCGATTCTCCCCTTGCGAGGGAAGATCATTAACGTCTGGAAGGCGACCCTGGATCGCGTCCTGGCCCACAACGAAATCTCGGCGATCGTGCAGACGCTGGGGACCGGGATCTTGGAGGGCTTCGACGCGAGTCGGCTCAAATACCACAAGATCGTGATCATGTGCGACGCCGACGTCGACGGGTCGCACATTCGAACCTTGATCCTGACCTTCTTCTTTCGGCACATGCCCGAGCTGATCGAGCAGGGCTATATCTACGTCGCCCAGCCGCCGCTCTACAAGATCACCTACAAAAACGAGAAGGTCGACGTAACCGTCACCGACCCCAAGACGGGCAAGACCAAGACCAAGAAGAAGGCCAAGGAGGTGTATTTCCTCGACGAGGTCAAGTTCGAGGAGGCCATGCTGGGGCTCGGCTTGCGGGGCGGGACCGTCCTCAGGCGACGCCCGGCCCCCGGCGAGGAGGAGGGCGCCCCGGCGCTGCTCGAGGGCGAGGCGCTCGCGGCCTTCGCGGGGGTGCTCCGAAAAGTGGCTCGCCAGCGGGACGAGGTCGAGCGCAAGCTCCGCATGGGGCGCTCCGCGATCAGCACGCAGAACACGCTCTTCAAGAAGTTCCTCGCCAAGGAGAAGAACGGGCTCCTCCCCTATGCGCGGATCAAGGGGGGCAAGGGCAAGGCTCCCGCCGTCTACACCGAGGGGGACCTCACGGCCTGGGAGGAGGCAGCGATCACGGCCGAGCCAGACCTCAAGATCTGGCGGCAAGGAAAGCACCCCCTCAGCCAGCGGGCCGGCTCCGACGTGCAGATCACGCTCTTTAGGCAGAACAAGAAGATCCTCGAGGCCGCCGGCAAGAGCCTCGAGCAGGTGGGTCTCGCCTGGGCGGATTTGTTCGCCGCGGACGTCGCCATGGGCGCCGATCGCCCCGACGCGCCCTTCCAGCTTGTGCGAGGCAAGGAGACGCGTGACGTCTACGGAGTCCTCTCGCTCGTCAGGCACATTCGCGAGCTTGGAATGGCCGGCGTTGACCTCCAGCGCTACAAGGGCCTGGGCGAAATGGACGCCGACGAGCTTGAGGAAACGACCATGGACCCCGACCTGCGGATCCTCAAGCGCGTGACCATGGACAGCGCGGTGGGCGCTCACGAGCTCTTCGCGACGCTCATGGGAAACCACGTCGAGCCCAGGCGCGACTTCATTCAGGAGCGCGCCCTCTCGCTCAAGGCGTCGGATCTAGACGCGTAGCGAGCACTCCTCACCCGCCTTTCAGGCTTCGGGACTAGGGCAGGGGCTTAGGGCCAGGGCTCCCTGAGCCTGAAGGACCCCAGTGGAGTTCAGTCTCCTTTGTTGCAACCCAAGCCGTTCCTCAGCGTCCATACTCGCGGGGCTCGAGCCTGGAGGGCGACATGAAGCGAGGATTGATCGGAAGCGGACTGGTGCTGGTCGCCGTCTGTGCCCTGGGCCTTTGGCCAGCGGACGCTCAAGAGCGCGAGCCGGCGGGCCCCAGCAACACCGAGGTCCTGGTGGAGGCTGTGCTCAAGAGGCAGATCGCGGGCCTCAACGCGGAGAGCGCAGACGCCGTCATGCTCTGCTTTCACAGGGGGGCTCCCGATCGGGACGGCCTGCGGAAGGTCCTCGTCAACCAGTTTCGGGTTCGCGATCTGCGCTATTCCCTCCGCGAGTCCAAGTTCTTGGGCGAAGACGGACGCTATGCCTACATGCGGACCTGGCAGCGGGTGGACGGCAGAAACGAGAAGATTCCCTTTGTCGGCGAGACCGAGGAGCTGCTCGTGTTCAAGAAGGGTCGCGGGGGCTGGAAGGCCTGGACAAGCGCCCGGCTCGACAAGAGGAAGATTCCGCTGACCGAGGCGGGTCCCGAGCGCGGACCGAGGAAGCACAGGCGCCGCTAAGGCCCCCTGCTGGAGTTACTCGGGGAGCGCTTTGCCGGCCCGAGGGCGGTCCTTGGGGGCTGCGGGGCGAACGACGGGGAGGTCAAGCTCCACCGTGTGTGCCCGCCGTTCGGATCGATTGAGTCGCCCAATCGGCCACCACTCGGCCCGGTAGCCCGCCTTGCGGACCCCGATTCCCCCTGCCTGCTCGGGCGGGGGAACTTCGACTTCGTAGCCTCCCCGCCGATCGCTCGTCCCGAGGCGTTGGGCCGGCTTCCCCTCAGGAGAGACCGTCCAGATTTCGGCGCCTTCGACGGGAGTTCCCTCGGGGTGCTTGGTGACGTCGAGGACCTGGCCGTAGACGTGCAGGTGCTCATGAGTTGCGCAGCCCACGGCCCAGAGGAGGGTCGCTGTGAGCAGCAGCCGGAACGCGTTGGCGGGCACGACAGACAGTCCTTGGTCACGAGACGGACGCCCAAAGGGCGGGGCGCGCTTGGCGGCGCCCGCGCAGTCTCGCCTCGAATGGCTTGGCGCGCGAGGCTGGGCCGATCGGGTTCGGCCAGGGCCGAACGCAAGAGCGCCAAGCCAAGTCCAGCGGGCCGCAAGATCGAGCCTCGCGC
>JAESQQ010000843.1 GCA_016765095.1 Planctomycetota bacterium
AGGTCACTACGCTTGCCCTCAGCCTGCCTTGCCTGCGACGCCGAGTCCTGCGCGAAACCCTGAAGTTATTCCTTGGCCCCTCCTAAGGGCGCTTCTTCGGGTCCTCACGCAGCCGCTTGAGTCGGGCGACGACTTGCTTGCGACGCTCTGCGTGCTTCTCGACCCCGGCGGTCATCTGCAGGAAGCTCTCGAAGCTCTGGATCGCGCTCTTGCGTTCGTTGAGGCCTTCCAGCGCGAGCCCAAGTCCGACGTAGCTCGTGGGCTGGGGGTCCGTGCGGATCGCGGCCTGGTAGGCGATCCGTGCTTCGGCAGGCTTCTTGGCCTGAAGGTAGGCCGCGCCGAGGCTGGCGTGGAGCGTCGCCCGCTTCGGATCGAGCTCGACGGCGCGTTCGAGGTCCCGGAGAGCCTGCTCGACCCGCTTCACGCCGAGGTGATCGAGGCCGCGTCGCCAGAGCGCGATCGCCATTGGTTGCTTCTCCGCTGGGAGTGGCTTCTTGAGCTCCAAGAGCGCCTCTTCCCAGGCCCCGCCTAGCTTGCGCTCGACCGCGGCGAGCAGCCGCCAGTCCGTGTCCCCGCGGGCCGCGCTCGGGATCTTGCGGACCTGGGTCTTGGCGCCTTTGGCGTCGCCCTTCTGCCACGCCAGCTCGGCGAGCCGGCGGCGAAGCAGGGGATCCTCTCCGACCGCGAGGGCCGCTCGCGCGGCCTTCTCCGCAGTTGCCCCCTCGGCTATCAGGGCCAGCGTCCGTTGGACGCGGGTCTGGTGCTCGGGAGCAGCAGCCTGGACGGTCTCTTCGAGGAGCTTGACCGCCTCCGGGCGCTTGCCCTCCTTAAAGAGGGCCGCAGCCTGGGTGAGCGCTGCCTCGAGCTTTGGATCGTCGGTCGGGACGCTAGGCAAGGAGGCGGCGACTTGGGGAGGCGGCGTGGGCGCGATCAGGTTTTTGTAGATCAGGAAATACCCGACCCCAACGACGGTCGCGAGCACGATCAGGCGGTCAAGAGCGCCGCTTCCGCCGCTCTGCTTGCGGGGACGGCGCGAGCGCATGGTCTGACCGCAGTGAAAGCAGATCGCTGAGCCGCGGAGGACGACGCCTGAGCAGGATTCACAGACCGTGGCTCTGGGGCCCGGCCCTCCAGACTCGAGATCGGCCCCGCAGTGGTAGCAGTCAGCCTCGTCGCCTGGGTTCTTGTCGCAGCTCGAGCAACGGTCGCGACGCTGGGGGGTCTCGGGAACCAGGTCCAGCGCAGGCGCGCTCCCCTTGGGGCGGATCCGCTTGACGAGGGCTGCCGCCTCCGCCTTGCGCAAGTATCCCTTCCGAACGAAGACGGTCTCTATGGGGAGCGGCTTCTTCGCTTTCTTGAGCTTGCGAGCGATCCGCACGCACTCTTGGGCCTGCTCACGCGTCACGAGGCCCTTCTTGAGCGCGGCCTGCGCGAACACCATCGCCCGCTCGCCGCTGACCTTCGCCGCGCTCATTGGGGGCCCCCCTCGCCCTCGGGCGGAGGACGTGGACCGGCGTCCTCAGCCGACGCGCTCAGCTCGTCGAGGCGTTGGGCGCTGAGCTGGTCGAGCTTGGCCTCTGCTGTCCCCGAGCCGAGCAGGCTGTGGAAGTCGGCGCGCTCGAGCCCGAGGAGCTCTCCGGGGCCGACAGCGACCACGCTCGCTGTCCGCGGAACGTCGCGCAAGAGCGCGATCTCCCCAAACGTGTCCCCGCGGGTCAAGGTGGCGAGTGCTTCTGAGGTGCCCTCCTGACGGACTTCGAACTCGCCGTCGCGGACGAGGTAGAACCGGTCGCCGGCCTCTCCCTGGCGGATCACCGATTCGTCGGCCTCGACTCGTCGGGGTGAGAAGCGCCGACAGAGGGCAGTGACTTGGCCGCCGCTGAGGTCGGCGAAGAGCGGGACTTCGCGCACCAAGCTCAGATCGGCCTGCCGCGCGAACACCGCCGCGAGGAGGTCCGTGTGGCGGCGGAGGAAGGCCGCGAAGGTCTCGCGCTCGAGGCCGAGCAGGAGTGAGTCTTCGACGAGCCAAACGGACGCAGAGCGCGGTTCGTGGCTCAGCAGCGCGGCCTCCCCGAAGGCGTCGCCGGGCGAGAGTTTGGCGACGGTGCGTGCCTCTCCGCTTGCGTTCTCGACCACGACTCGGGCGCTTCCGCGGACGAGCACGTAGAACGTGTCGCCTTCTTCGCCCTGGCGAATTAGGAGCTGACCTGGCTCGCCAAGGACGGCGCCGACTTGATCAGCGAGCTCGTCGAGGGCCTCTGGGCCGAAGTCAGTGAAGTGCACGACCTGGCCTAGGAGGCGGCTGCGTTCCTCGCGCGGGACGCTGCTCAGCGCTCCGAGCACGGGCAGGATCGAAGCTGCGGTCTGGCCAAGCTCCTCGTGGCCGCGAGCCGGAAGGCGAAGCGCGACTGCGTCGATCAGCTCCTCGGCCAACGTGTCGCCGCCCAGCGCCGCGATCGAGTGGTAGAGGTCGACGACCGCCCGCCCTGCCCGGCGGGCGAGAGGCTCGGGGTCAGTCTTCGCCACGTCCTCGACGCCGTCCGCCACCCGTCGCAATGCATGTCGGTCGAGGACGCTGGAGCAGGCTGCCGCAGGTCCCTCTCCGAGGGCGGTTCGAGCGCCACGAAGGAGCGCCCCCAAGGCCCACACGCCTGCCGCCCCCGGCGTCTCTAGGAGTGCCTGGTCGGCGGGCCCGGGGTCGGGGGTGTCCGTCTGGGCCTGGCTCAGGACCCAGGCCGCGACGGCGAGGAGGCCGGCGGTCAGGAGGGGGAGGTGAACCCCATAGGGCAGGTAGAGCTCGAACGCTTCGCCCAAGCTTCGCGCCCCCGTGGTTTGGAGGGTCGGGACTCCCCAGGCGGCGAGCGCGATCGCGCCCAGGATCAGGCCCGCTGGGCGTTGGCTGCCGCGAGCTTGGAAGGCTGCCACCAGGAGCAGGCCACTCGCTGCCAGGCTCATGGCGCCTGCACCGAACAGGATCGCGAGGGTCGGGCGCGCGATCACGAAGGCTGGCAGCACGAAGACACACGCAAGGACGCCAATCAGGAGGGCGCGGCTGGCGATCTTGAGCGCTCGGGAGACCTCGATCAGCGCCCAAGAGACGACCACGAGGCCGAACGAGAGCACGAGCGCATGAGAAATCACGCGAAGAGGGACGCGGATCCCTGGGATTGGGAGGACGCGCAGCTCGGGTTTGAGTTCGCCCATGGCCTGGAGCCCAAGCCAGGCGAAGAGCGCCACTGAGCTCAGCGCCAGCGCGTCACCGGCGATCGAACCCCAGCCCCGGCCGGTCCGTGCCGAGAGCTGCGCAGCCGCCGCCGCGCAAGCGAGAGCCATGAAGGCGGCCAGGAACCACGCGAGGAGGCTGGGCACGCTGGAGGGGGGCCAGGACAACAGGGCGGGGGTCGCCGCGGCCAAGAGGGTCAGCCCACCGAGGAGCGCCGCTTGGCGAGTGGGTGTTTGGAACAGCTCGCTTTGGCCGAGGGCCTCGACGCCGGCCCCGAGCAGAACGAGCGAGCCACCTGCGGCGGCTAGGACAGTCGGGAGCGCGATCACGAGGAACGCGATCATGAGGACCGTGACTCGACCGACGTCGTTGGCTGCGGCGGCCTGCCAGGCGGGGAGGAGTTGGCCCTCGAGGAGCGTGACTCCGAGGGAGGTCGCGGAGAGGCCATAGGCGACGACTCCGCCGAGGTAGGCCAACACGACTTGCTCGCGACGCGAGAGGCCCGCCACGCCGTCGAGGTCGAAGCCCCCAGCGAGCATTCGCCAGCCTTCGCGTCGCAGGCGGGTGATCCCGAGCCAGGCCGAGAGGGCTTCGTAAACGGGCGAGGGTCCGACCGGGTTCAACTGGACGATCGCTCGGATCCAGGCGATCCAGGCGACCTTGTGAAGCACGGCCAGGGTTGTCGGATCCGTCAGCCAGGCGGGTGGGGTGCCGAAGGATCCTCCGCCAGCGCCATAGGCCAGGGTCGCGAGCCCTCCGATCGCAGACGAGGTGAGGAGCGGAACGAGATAAAACCGAACGCGCTGTTCGAGAGGCAGGAGGACCGCGTCGGTCAGCTCCATGTAGATCCCAGGCACACCCAAATCAAAGGAGACGCCGACTTTGCCCGGGCCGCGGCCTCCCCGTCGCAGGAGGGCGACTTGTCCGATCGCCTCGATCTTGTCGACGGTGAGGTTGATCAAGAGCAGCGCGACGATGCCGTAGAGCAGCGAGCTGCCGCCGGCCACACTCCACTCAAGGAGCGGCGGGACGGGGGCGTTTAGTGAGACCCAGGGATCGAGTGCGAGCCCGCCGCCTGCGATCGCGAGCAGGAGCGCGATCACCCCGAGGGGAGTCCCATAGAGAGGGGCGCTGATCTTTCCAACTAGGTTGTAGGGCTCAGACGCCCCGGGGATCGGGAGTCGGACCATGGCCAGGGTTCCGGCCAGTTGAGCCAGGCGGGCTCCGACGCTGCGGTGGACCGAAGGCGGAGGCGGGAGCCCGACGCCCTCGAGGAGATCGTGAGCTCGGAGCCTCGTGACGAGTCCGCCGAGGTCGGGGTGAATCGCGTCGTGCTCTTCGAGGTACTCAGCCCCGACCTCCTCCAGAGTCCGGGTTCCGTCCAGCCTCGCCCACACGAACGCGTCACGCTCGCCGAGGTCGAGTTCGCAGAGTCGTCCCTCGCGCTCAAGGACAAC
The DNA here is from genome assembly GCA_016765095.1 of Planctomycetota bacterium. GTDB lineage: Bacteria > Planctomycetota > J058 > J058 > J058 > NORP233. The sequence goes on from JAESQQ010000843.1 coordinate 4,681, forward strand.
GCGTTCGCCCTCGCGCTCCGAGGCGACCTCGTGCACGACGACGCCCTCGGCCCGTCGTGGCCGTTCGGCTTGGCTCACGGTTGCCCTCCGTCTCTCCCCCGGTCGGGAGGAGGCGGATTCTACTCGTCCGGGGGCCGACCAGCCCTGAGACGAAGCACGGGTCTCTCGGGCGATTCGCCCACCAGGTCCCGGGGCCTGAAGAGCTCCAACGACCTCCCACGGGGGCGACTAACCCACCGTCAGCACAGCACGTCTGCCGAAAGGAGCAGCCGCGAGTTCGCTGGAGGCCCGCTCATTGCCTGCAGTTGGCCAGGAGAGAAGACCCATGGCCCCGTCCTGGTGTGAGAGGGTCGCTCGCCTGAGGTCCAATTGCGGGCCCTGGGGGAGCTGTGAACGAGTCAGACCTTGCCGCGCTGCGCGCCAAATGGCACGAAACGGAATCAGACGAGGTCCGCTCGGAGTATCTCCGGGCATGGGCCGAGGCTGGCTGCGCTCCGATCTCAGACCCCCTCTTGGTCGCCGCCCGCTTTGGGTCGGACGCCGCAGCCCACGCATTGGGCCTGGAGGTTTCCAACGCTCCGCAGGTGCTCTCGCTCCCAGCCGCCGACTCGATCCGGTTCGCGTTTGGGGCCTGGGAGGCGGGCTACATCTACTTTCTGGCCTTGGCTCGGTTCGTGCGCGCGTTCTGGATCCAGCGGGGACAATCCACAGCAGACGCCATGGGCGAGGTGCAGCCGCTCCTCGAGGCGAGCCAACTCTGGTTCGATTCGCGGAGCGAAGCCGATTCGGGAAAGACGCTCGTCTGGGCGCGCGCGGCCTGGGCCCAAGGGGAGCTGCTCGAGGGGCGGCTCCAGGGTCAGGAGGATCACCCTCGTGGCGTGCGACACCTCGTGCTGAGCCTTGGGCACCTGGGTTACGTGGGCGCCCCGCGCGGCGAGCCGTTCAGTCGGGATCGACCCGAGCGGCATGACAAGGGACTCAGCGACGACGAGCTTCGCTTCGCGCGGGTGGTCAGCGCCCACTTTCAGGTTCGAGAGGCAGTCAAGGGCGTCATGTATGCCGAGCAGCCGGGGCTGAACACGAAGATTGGTGCCTTTCGCAAGGACATCGTGGCTGCTGCGGAGCGGTTCGAAGCGCGGGCCGCGGGCGCTCTTTGTCGCTGGATCTTGGCCGGTGCGCTCCAGCCCCGTTGAGCCCACACGCAAAGAAGGGTCGGCGAAACCGACCCTTCTTCGTTGAGCATTCGAGCAGAGTCCGGGGTGTTGGAGTCCGCCGGTTGACGAGTGCGCGCCTAAACGGGAGTTCACGATCATGAGCGGTCACGTGGAGGCTTGTGGCCGACAGAGGGGCTGGTTGACAGTGACCACTCCCGATCGTGTGCTCCCGTTTACTAGATCCTCAGGAACGCGCTGGACTCGGGGACAAGCCCTGCTACGCAGCTAAGACCCCTTTCGACACTCAACTCTTCCTAGTAAAGCGGAGCGCGATTCTGAGCGAGGTCGCCTTCATAGCGAATGGGAGTCGTGAGACCACCCTCGTGGGCGACCTCTCAGAATCGTGCCCTCCGGTTTACCTACCGCGGAAGCTCGCTAGGACTGCGTCCCAGGCGCAAGCGGAGGCGAGCGCTGCGAGCTGGAAGGCGTTGAGGGCCGGGTCGCGGACGGTCCCCGCGCTCGCGGCATAGAGGACGTCGCCGTCGCTCAGGCCGTGGAAGGGGTGGATCGAGCGAGCCATGGAAGTGTGGACCTCTCGACCAAGCTGACGAAGCGTCGCGGCGTCGAGGGCGCGGTTGGTGATCACGACGGTCAAGGTTGTGTTCCCACGCGGAGGCGAGCCCTTGGGCGCCGCGATCGTGCGGTCGCTGACGGCGACGCGGCGACCGGTCCGAGGGTCTTTATGTCCCCGCACGACTTTCCCCGCTCGGTCGCTGATCGCGCCGAGGGCGTTGACGACGGTCAATACGAGGACCTTGGTCTTGCCGACCTCGCGGTAGGCGGCACCTTGGCCAGCGGTCTCGGGAAGGAGCGTCCCCGGGAACCACTTCCCGACCGACGCCCCAGCACCC
>JAESQQ010000844.1 GCA_016765095.1 Planctomycetota bacterium
GCGCCACGATCGCGGCGTTGTCGAGGATCGTGGCTGGGAGATAGGAGGCGACCGAGCGGAGACGGACGCCGACTCCGAGACGCGCCGGGAGGAAGAACTTCATGGACTCTCCGTGAGCGGAGCCGAGGGGCGGGGGAGGGCGAGGGCGACGAGGCCAGCGAGGCAGAGGCCCCAAGCCCCTTGAGCCCCGAGGTTCGCGAACAGGGCCCCAATCACCAAGCCGGGGTCCGTGGCCACGTTGAACATAGCGAAGGTCCTGGGACCGTCGGGGGAGACGGCCAGGAGTCGATAGCCAAGGAGGACCAACACGCTGTGGCCGAGGCTCATCAGGAACACCCACTCCCCCCGCCCGGTCAGGGCGAGGCCGAGCGCCCCGGCCGCGAGCACGAGCGGGCCCGCGATCAGGAGCGGGGCAGGGCCTAGACGGCGCAGGAGGGGAGTCGCTATGACTTGGCCGGCAGTGAACACGATCCCGAGCGCGAGCAGGATCCAGGGCACCGAGAGATCAGCGTCCGAGAGACCGGGCAGGCGCTGCACGAGGCGAGTTAGCGGAGCCGTCCGCTCAGCGAGGTTCGGGAACAACGTCTGCGCATGTCCCGCCAGGACGGTGAGCAGATACCCGTAGCCGATTTTGGCGAGGAACAGCGGCCAGAAGCGCGCGAACCCTGGCGGCGCAGCGGCTTCGGCGGTCGGCTTGGGGAGGGCTGGGGCAGGCGGGCGAACCGCGAGGCCGAGCGCGCAGATCCCAAAGGCAGCCGCGAACATGAGCAGGAGCGGGCCGGTGCCCGCCAAGGCGACTCCCACAGCCGCCAGGAAGGGACCGGCGGCGAAGCCCAGCGCGAAGCCCGTGTTCATGAACGCGATTCGCTTCTCCTCGCTCCCCCAGGCGCGGAGCTGGAGGACTCCGTAGAAGATCAGCGGGAGGGTCAGCCCGGAGCCGATCCCCTCCAGGAGGCGGCCCGAGACGAAGCCCCAGCGGGTCAGCGTGAGGCCCATGTAGAGCAGCGCGCCCGCGAACAGGAGCTCGAACAGGCCCAGCGAGCGCCGGGAGCGCGTCAGCCTGGCGAAGAAGCAGATCGCGAGCTGCCCCGCGACCATCCCGGCGTAGTAGAGCGCGAACGCCGGGGGGGCCCAGTCCTCAAGTTGTCGATTGAGGACGGGGATCATGCCCGCCGCGAACGCACCGTGCAGGAACACGAGTCCGAGGAGGAGCGCGCGCAGGTCGTAGCGCGGGGCGCTCTCCGGCCCGGCCGAACCGGGCGGAGGACCGGTCCCGGCCGAACCGGGCTCGGGTGGGTCCTCTGCGGCCTCGGAGGGGTCCTCTGCGGCCTCGCTCATGAAGCGGCGACTCGACTCCCTGGCGCCAAGCGCGTCCCCGCCGGGACCCTCGCGCCAGCCTCGATCACGCAGCCGCGGCCGACGATCACCTCGTCACCAATCCAAGCCCCCTCGCCGATCCGAGAGGCCTCGCCGATCCGCGCGAAGTTCCCGATCGTGCAGCGCGGGCCGACTTTGACGTGAGGGAGGAGCATTGTCCTGCAGCCAACGCGGGTCTGCTCCCCCAGTTCGCAGCCGAGGGCGACCGAGGCGCCGGCCCAGAGCTCGACCCTCGCTCCGATCACGACCCGCGCCAGGTGGAGCTGGTCTCCGGCCGTGAGGTGGGCCGAGACCGAGGTCCCGCCCGAGAGCATCGCGTCGACGCCGATCGTGAGCAGGTGCGCGTCGAGGATCTCGGCGTCCATGGCCGTTCGAAGTCGGAACCCGACGTCTGCTCCCAAGGCCCGCAGGAGGAGCCAGCGGAGGGCGCCGGAGCTTTGGAACACAGATCGCCAGAGCGGGAGCGAGACCACTCGCTGAAGCACGAAATGCAGTCCCCAAGCGCGCCCTGCGGGGCCGCCTAGGGGGTGGATTCCCGGCTCGGGGCGAGGCAGCACGAGACGAACCGCCCAGGTCAGGAGCGCCATCACGAACAGAGCCAGGATCGCCAAGATCGGGAGCGCCAGGATCAGGCCCCACCAGGCCACACCTGCTTGGTGGAGCAAGCGGGCTCCGGCGCCAGCCGCCACGAAGGAAGGCCCGACGATCACGCTCAAGAGCGCGAGGAACGCCGCGTCGAGCAAGATCAGGTTGCCTTCGCTGAGGGGAGGGATTGGCTCGGCGGAGTCCAAGAGCCCAGGCCCTGGCTCAGCCTCGCTCGCCGCCCGCTCCGCAACGCTCGCGGGCGAGGTCGGGGGAGGCTGGCTGCTCGTCTCGCCCTCCGCGCTCTCGTTGGCGCCTTGGGTCGCGTCGTCCCGAGGGCTCTTCGCTTCGATCTGCGGGTCGGCTGGCGCCTCCTGCGCGCTGGGCGCTTCGTCGGCCTTGGCGCTTCGGCCCTCGGCCGCGAGCGCTCCTGAGATCTCGCGGATCGTCGGGTAGTCGAAGGTCAGCGCTGGATCGAGCTCCTGGCCAACCTGGTCTCCGAGCTCGGACGCCAACTCGACCGCCTGCGCCGAGTCGAGCCCGTAGCCGACCAAGGGCATGTCGAGGTCGACGTCCTCTGGGTCGTAGCCGGTGGTCGTCGCGATCCAGGCTTGCAACCAGGCTGCGATTTCGTGCGCTCGCCGGAGTCGAGTCGCGCCGGCCTGGGGGCCGCGCGCGTCTCCCCCCGCGACCGCGGGAGCAGCCCCCTCGAAGCGCGCGAGTTCGGGGAGGCTCCCTTCCAGGTAACCGCTTCGCGCCGCGAAGCGCTGGACCTTCCCACTCGTGGTGACCGGAAGCCCGCCTCGCTTGAGGAGCGCGACTCCAAAGACCGCGAGCTCGTGGTCGGTGGCGATCGCGCGGAGCACAGCCCGGTGGATCGCGGCCAGGTCGTCGCGGGAGCGGCGATCGACTTCGATCGCGAGGACGACGCGCTCCTCGTCGTCGACTTCGACTCCGAACGCGGCCGCGGACCGAACCCCCGGGTGGCACGCCTTGACGGACTCTTCGAGGTCGTTGGGGTAGACGTTGCGCCCGTGCACGATCAGGACGTCTTTCTTCCGACCGACGACGTAGAGCTCCCCCTCGGGATCGAGGAAGGCCAAGTCCCCGGTCCGCAGGTAGGGCCCCTCGCCCGCCGCAGTCTGGGCTTGGAAGACCTCTGCGGTGGCGTCTGGGCGCTCCCAATAGCCACAGGCGACGCTCCCGCTCGCGATCCAGAGCTCGCCGGTGTGGTTGGGCGGCTGAACCTCGCGTGTCTCGGGATCCACGATCCGACCCTCGCACCCCGAGAGGATCTGTCCGCTCGAGACAAGGGTCCGAGGGCCTGGCTCGATTCGTCCCTCCGCGAGGGCGCGCGGGTCGACGTCCAGCGTCTTGTTGCGGGCGCCGGGCGAGCCCATGGCTACGATCAGCGTGGCTTCGGCCAAGCCGTAGGTCGGCGCGAAGGCGCTCGCTGCGAACCCGGCTGGCGCGAAGCGCCCGAGGAAGGCGCTCACGGTCGAGGCTCGGATCGGCTCCGCCCCGCAGAAGGCGGTCGTCCAGGAGGAGAGGTCGAGGGCGGCCACTTCGGCGTCGGTCGCTCGCTTGGCGACGAGCGCGTAGGCGAAGTCGGGGGCGCCGCTGACCGTGCCGCGAAAGCGCGAGATCGCCTCGAGCCAGCGGAGCGGGCGGCGCAAGAACGCGACGGGCGCCATCAGGGTCAAGCTCGCGTTGTGATAGAGCGGCTGGAGGAGTCCGCCGATCAGACCCATGTCGTGGTACCCGGGTAGCCAGGTCACCTCGTGCGCGCCCTCGCCCATGCCCTGGCCGACGGCCTGCTTCATGAGCTCTAGGTTGTGGAGCACGTTTGAGTGGCTGACCCGCACGCCCTTTGGGGCGCCCGTCGAACCCGACGTGTATTGGAGGTGGCAGAGGCCCTGGCCGGCCGCTGTGGGTCGCGAGTAGGCGTCTGCGCGCGAGGAGTCGACGGCGTCGCTCGCGATCCACTCAGCGGCCGCGACGTGGGGCGCGCCTTCGGCCGTGCGCGCGCGCAGCGGCGCGAGGTCGCTTGTGGTGAGCACGAAGCGCGCTCGACAGTCTGCCGCGACTCGCTCAAGGCGAGGGAGGGTCCGGGGGAGGCGTTTTGGGTTAGGAGGGGCGAGCGGGACCGCGATCGCGCCCGCGTAGACGCAGCCCAAGAACGCGCTCAGGAACTCGAGGCCTGGGGGGAAGAGGAGCAGGACGGGTTCGGCCCCGCAGCCTCGTTCGAGGAGCTCGGCGGCGATCGCTCGGCTTCGCTCCTCGAGTTGGCCGTAGCTCAGCTCGTGGATCAGCCCCTCGCTCTCGCCGGTCTCTAGATAGCGCGCGAAGAGTCGGCCGGGCTGGCCTGCCGCACGCTCGGAGACGAGGGTCACGAGATCGCTCATGGCGCTCCAGAGCGCTCGGCGCTCGCTTCAAGAAGGCCGAGAATACCCTGCCAGCCTTCCCCCTACTCGGAGGGGATCCCAGTGCCCTAGAATCGGGCTGAGCCCGGCCTGGTGCAGCCCGCCAGAAGTTCCGGTACGGGTGAATGTAGGGGCGGGGTTTACCCCCGCC
>JAESQQ010000845.1 GCA_016765095.1 Planctomycetota bacterium
CGCGGCGGTGTCTGCAGGCGGTTCTCGGCTGAATCGACCCGTGACACCCTTTGGGGGACATGGGAGAGTCGCGGCGTGAACGTTCGCTCTCTTCCGCTTAGCTCCTCGTCCAACGCGGTGGCTCCGCCGCCGGCCGGCAAGCAGAGCCCCGAGGCGGCCGCCCAGCGACTGCGCAAGGCGCTCGGCCAAGCCGTCGTTGGCTACGACATGCTCGCGGAGGGAGACCGAGTCATGGTCGCGCTCTCGGGGGGCAAGGACTCCTATTCGCTGCTCGTGCTCCTAGACGAGCTAGCTGCGCGTGCTCCGATTCAGTTCGAGCTGATCCCCGTGCACCTCGATCAGAAGCAGCCGGGCTACGACGGGGCTCCGCTGCGAGCTTGGCTGGAGGCTCGCGGCGGCGAGTTCCATATCCTCGAAGAGGACACCTACTCGGTCGTGACCGAGAAGATCCCCGCCAACAAGACCTACTGCGCGCTCTGCTCTCGCCTGCGCCGGGGGGTGCTCTACAACGCAGCCGAGCGACTCGGCTGCACCAAGATCGCCCTCGGGCACCACCGAGACGACGCGATCGAGACGCTGCTCCTCAACCAGTTCTTCTCAGGCCAGCTCAAGACCATGCCGCCAGTCCTGGCCTCAGACGACGGGCGGAACATTGTGATCCGTCCGCTCTTCTTGGCGGCCGAGGCCGACCTCACGATCTATGCGGCGGCGCGGGCCTTCCCGATCGTCCCCTGCAACCTCTGCGGCAGCCAAGACAACCTTTGGCGACAGCAGGTCAAGGACCTGCTGGTCGAGCTCGAGGCGCGGATCCCCAATCTTCGTCAGAGTCTGCTCAAGTCGCTCCGCAACGTATTGCCGAGTCACCTCGCGGACACCTCCCTCTGGGAGCGGCTCGGCCACGCGCCGAGCCGCCGCGAGGGGGTCGGGACCGAGGAGTCGCCGAGTCAGAGCTGTGGGGCGTCCTCCACTGGTCGCGAGCCTTCCACCCTGGTTTGATCGGAGCGTTGACTTCTCCTCCGAATCTCCAGGGCTCCCCTCCGCGAAGGCTCGCCGGGTCGCGCTCGTGAGCACGGGTCGCTTCAGATATCCGGATCGGATCGGCCCTTATCGTGTCGAGGGCGTCTTGGGCCGCGGCGGAATGGGCGTCGTGCTGCGCGCTCGCGACGAACGGGCCGGTGGACGCGAGGTCGCGATCAAGCTCCTCCTCCGGGGACGAGAGGCGCAGCCTGCGGCGCGCCAGCGCTTTCTCCGCGAGGGCGCCATGCTCGCCAAGATCCGCCACCGTCACGTGGTCGCGGTCCACGACGCGGGGGAGAGCGAGGGGATTCCCTACCTGGTGCTCGATTTGGTTCAGGGCGAATCACTCAACGACCGCCTTGTTCGGGGAGGACCGCTGGAGCCGTTGGAGGCCGCGCGGATCGGGGCTCAAATCGCCGAGGCGCTCGCGGCGGTCCACGCCGTGGGTGTCTTGCACCGGGACCTCAAGCCCGACAACATTCTCCTTGAGGAGGGGGGGCGGGCGTTGCTGACGGACTTCGGCCTCGCCAAGGACCTCGACCGTCTGGGGGAGACTCAGCGCTTGACCCAGACGGCGGTCTTCATGGGGACGCCGGGTTACTGGTCGCCTGAACAGGCCTCGGGGAAGCCGGAGCGAATCACGCGCGCCAGCGATTTGTTCGGACTCGGGGCCACGCTCTACGGGCTCTTAACGGGCAGAGCTCCCTTCGACGCCGAGAGCTTCCTAGCGCTGGTCGTGGTCACGCTCGAGGAAAACCCAGAGCCTCTCCCCAGATCCGTCCCCGCGGGACTGCGGGCTGTGGTCGAGACATGTCTGGCGAAGGACCCACACGCTCGCTATCCCAGCGCAGTGGCCCTCGCGGAGGATCTCCGCCTGATCGCGGCGGGGGAGCCGCCGGTCCATATCAAGGTCCCCCCGCCTCCGGCGCCCCGTCGGGTCATGGCGGGCCTCGTGTGGGCGACCGTGGCTGTCCTCTTGATTCCCTTCGTGTTCACCGCGGCGGGCGGCAGCGAGATCCTGGAGTCGAATCCGACTCCGAGCGCTGCTCCGGCTAGCCCCACGGCGAGCCCGCCTGGGGACCCTTGGAAACGCCACCGAACCGCCATGGAGGAGGGCGACTTGGAGGTCGCGGCCAGCGCGCTCGAGTCGGCTCACCGATCCGGGAACAAGGACGCTCGCGCCTTGCTCTCCTCCCGCTGGATCAAGATTCGGTTGCGGGCCCCGCGCGGACCTCAGATCAGGCTCCATTTCCTCGCGACCGATCCTCCGCTCCTGGCCCTGGTCATGGGTCGGGACGTGGTGTTTTGGGACCTCCGTCAGGCGGGCGCCGAGTACGCTCGGGTTCCCGTTCCAGCCCCCGGGCTCCCCGCTGTGGCTCTCGCTGCCCCGCGCGTCGTCTACCTAGACGACGCGGAGGTCGTCGTGGTTGGAATCGAGGCATGGCCCGAGAGCCGCGAGATCTGGAGGCGACCGCTGCTCCTCAACGAGTGGGACACCCTCTGTATCAGTCCGAAGGGGACGCGGATCGCCTACTCCTCGGGCGGGAGACTCTACGTCGAGGACGTCTCGCGCAAGGCGCCTCCCTACGAGCTTCCTTCGGGGGTTACGCCCCGGCTCGAGTTCCTAGACGAAGACCGAATCCGGATCGTGGCGGGGAACGTCGACCCGCTTCAGGCCGGCTGGGTCGGTCTCCTGGATCTGGGCGAGACGCCGCTCAGGCTCCGACGAGAGCCCTTTGGGGACTCGGAGGCGGCGGGGAATCCGAGCTGGACGCTTGGGAACTCCCAGGGGTGGAGCCTCGTCTCGAGTCGAATGATCGATTGGTTTCAGATCGTGCCGCCCCAGGGGCCGCCGCTCGGCTTTGAGTTCATTGCTGACGATTACGATCGCGAGACTCCCCCTTTCGTGATCAGCGCGGCCCAGACGCCTCCGCTCTTCTTGGCGCTCAAGAGTCCAGAGCGCGAGGGCACACCTTTGGAGCTGCACGCGTTCGAGCGGGGTCGTCTTCGCCTGCTCATGAGCCGGCTCGTCGAGAGCGGCTCGGACGCGATTGCGATCAGCGCCGACGAGCGAATGATCGCGGTCGGGGACGGCGGCGCCGGCCGGGTCGTCGTCTATCTGACCGGCGGTCGGGCCGCCCTCCGCTAGCCGGCGAAGGAGCTGGCTCTGGGGGCTCGGATCGGTGAGGATCTGCCCCCAACTGAAGAGGAACTCATGCGCCGAAACGTATTCGTCCTGGCCACGCTGATCTCGATCGCCGCGCTCCTGCTCCCCCCCGTTCTCGAGGCGCAGAGTCGCCGTGCGAGCCGGATCAAGTGTGCGAACAACCTCCGCCAGATTGGTTTGGCCATTGTTCAGTATGGGGACGACAAGCGGTATCTACCCCACGTGAAGCCGACACGCGAGCTGGACGGGGGGATCGAGAGCAACCACAGCGCGGTCAAGATCCGGGCGCTGATCTTCTATGGCTATCACGACAACCCCGAGGGGTTCGTCTGCCCCTCGTCCGACGACAGCGCGCTCGTCGTCAGCGACGAGGAGGTTCGCGACAACATGCGGAAGTGGCATTGGGGCCGCGCCACGAATCCCAACCCGCGGACCGCCCCCTGGCTGGACAGCGCCTCGGACCCAAAGGGGAGCGAGTCGCGTGAGCTCAGCTACGGCCTGACGCGGCGGGGATACAACCGAAACGTCAGCTCTACGAAAATGATCAGCGCAGACCGCGCTGTGCGCGACGGGACGTCGAAGGGGGCGCTGGCGGGCAACCACGACGAGGGCTGGAACGTCGTCCAGGCTGACTGCACGGTCGAATGGAGCAAGCACGACTCAGAGTCTGCCAAGCGCTTGATCTCCACCGAGCGAGGCGGCGGGTTCCTGGCGCTCAAGGATCAGACGGACGCGAGCAAGTTCAAGCCGCTCAGCAAGGCTCCTCCGGCGGCTAGAGACTTCGCCGGCTGGTACAAGGACAGCGACGGCTCGCTCCTCAAGGTGAGGGCGACGGAGTGGTCGCGGCGCTCTAAGACCTGGGGGGTGCGGGGATTGGTGACGATCGAGGGCAAGACTCACCCGCTCGTCGGGCGGACCGTCTCCGACGGATTCGCGGGTCGCGTCGAGGGCCCGTCGGGGCTCGTTGAGTTCAAGGCGCGCGCCGAGGGGACCAATATCTCGATCAAGATCGGGGAGCGAGCCTTGACCCTGACTCGAACCGAGGCTCCAGCGCCGCCGGTCGACCGACAAATCGCGGAATTGGTCGCGGTCGGCCTGCTCGCGGCGCTCAAGACGCGGAACCGGGCGGCGGCCCGAAACTTCATGACGCCGAAGGCTCGCGAGCGGGTCTCGGACGCTGAGCTCACCAAGCTGATCACCAAGGTCAGCGCTCATGAGGGCAGGGAGCTGGGCCCCTACATAAGTCAGTTCCAGAAATTGGTCGTGCTCTGCAAGGACGGGACGCCTCGAGTCGACCTCGGCGGGGCCCCGGATAAGTCGGGCCAGGGGAAGGCCCGCGAGGCTGCGGCGATCGGCTCGCTTAAAGCGATCGTGAATGCGCAGACCTTGTTCCGCGAGGGGGATAAGGACCGGAACAACGTCCTGGACTACGCCGATACGCTCAGCGCATTGGGCAAGGTACAGCTGATCGACTCCGTCCTGGCGTCGGGCGAAAAGCAAGGCTACCGATTCGAGGTGTGCCGGGGCTCCAAGAGCCCCCAGTTCGTCTGGATGGCGGTCGCGACGCCTGTGGACCCCAAGGCAGGCCTGCGTAGCTTCGCGGTCAACCAGTCCAGCATGATTGTTGAGAAGACGACGCCCTTCAAGCTCGACGACGTGAAGTGCGAGCCCAAGGGCGGCAAGCCCCTCAGACGTTGAGCCGTACCGCTCGGGCGAGGGTGCAGAGCCTGAGGTTGCCCTGCTCAAGGAGAGAGACCTGTTGTCTCTCCGGGACAGGCGTCGGGCGGGGGTAAACCCCGCACCCTACAGATCGCGTCTCGCGCCCCCCCTAGCCGACCAACAGTGGCCCCTCGCAGGCGGCTCACAACACGCCCTCGTAGGGGCGGGGTTTACCCCCGCCCGGTTCCCAGGACGTGCCGACCGGCCTCTCTGGAGCCTCCTCGCGCGTTTGACCGTTGCTACGTCAGGCGTGGGGATTGAAGGTCCAGGGGACCTCGCGCGTTGAATCTCCGCAAGGCTGGGGCCCTCGCCGCCGTCCCTTCTCCTAGGGGCCGCGTGCTAGCGTGCCCCCCTTCCTACGCCTCTTGGAGGACGCATGTCCCGAATCGCTGCTCTCTCCCTCGCCCTGACCTGCGCGCTGGGCTCGGTTTGCCTGGCACAAGACAGTCAACCGACCAGTCAGCCGACCAGCAAGCCCGTCAAGAAGGCCGTCAAGAAGGCCGTCAAGCTCGACCCGAGGGTCGTCCTGGACGCGATCGGGACCCTGGACAAGAAGGCCGTCGTGCCCAACGGCCTCCAATACTTCCTTTACGAGCGCTTCAACTACTTCCGGTTCCGGATCGACAGCAAGCACAAGATCGGGCAGAAGAAGCTCGACAAGTTCATTGGCAAAATGGACCGATTCTGGAAGAAGCAGGACCCCGAGAACAAGCAGACCGCCGACTTCTCGATCACGATCCGCCAAGAGACCAAGTACGACGCCGCGAAGTTCTATGGCGAGGCCCAAGCCCACAACTACAAGGGCAAGATCAAGGCCGAGCTCAAGGACGGGAACGGCACTGTGCTCCTCACGATCGAGTTCGGGCTCAGTTGGGGCCGACTGATCAGCAGCGGCCTCAGCAAGCGGCAGGTCCAAGGTCGCTACGACCAAATGGTCCACACGGCCGTCGCGCTCGGACTGCTCAACAACTCGGCGATCAAGGACAAGATCCTCCCCAAATACAAGATCGCCCTCGCCAAGTGGAGCAAGAAGCAGAAGAAGACCCTCCTCAAGGTCCTCGAGGGCAGCACGGAGACGCTCAAGAAGGGCGAGATGGCCAAGTTCGTGCGCGGCGTCAAGATCGACGGGGCGACGAAGTAAACTGCTTTGCCTTCGAAAGCGGAATCAGCTAGATCGCGGGCGCGTTCAGGCAAAGCAGTTTCTAGGGAAGATTCGCCTAGCTTCGCCCTCTCGCGCGGGAACAGAGACCCGAACAAGGTTGGGCGTCTCGGAGGGGCCAAGCCTAGGCGGCCGAAGCCGAACTCAGCCTGCGGCGTCGAGGACAAAGCGAAACGCGAAGTTTTTGCTTGGGGCCGACTAAGTCGGAGCGCACCTCTTCCGGTAGTCTGAACGCGCCTGGAGCCCCCAGGCGCGTTCTTGCCTTTCGCCCAACCCAGGAGTTCGTTCGTGAGCAAGCGTCGGCAAGCAGACGACGACGACCTGGGGTTCCGGACCCCGACCAAGAAGCCCAAGACCAAACGCCGCTCCCGAGAGAAGGAAGGCCGCGATTCAGAGGGTCGCAAGAAGGAGCGCTCGTCCCGGAAAGAGGGCGGGGAACGGCCGAGCAAGCGCAAGACCGGCGCCCACGAGCGTCCGAAGAAGCGCAAGACCGGCGCTCACGAGCGGCCGAAGAAGCGCAAGACTGGCGAGCACGAGCGGCCGAGCAAGCGCAAGACGGGTGCCCACGAGCGGCCGAAGAAGCGCAAGACTGGCGAACACGAGCGGCCGAGCAAGCGCAAGACCGGCGCTCACGAGCGGCCAACGAAGAGTGAGACGAGCAAGGCCGAGCGGCCGAAGCGCAAGACCGGCGAACACGCCGCGATCGCCGAGACCAAGCCTTCGAGCGAGGGAGGCGGAAACAAGGCCCTCGTCATGGCCGCGGGGCTCGGCGCCGTCGTGATCGGGGGCCTCGCGATCATGCTTCTTATGGCGGAGCCCCCACCCAAGAAGGCGAAGATCAAGACCGTCCCGATCGTCGCCGCGAGCCAAGTCGCCGTGCAGCCAACGGTCGGCCTGCCGCCTCCCGTCGCCCGGGCGACGCCGACGCGTCTGATCGAGCCTCCGCGGCCGAAGGCGACTCCCAAGGCGGTCCCGACCCCCGCTCCCAGCAAGCCCGCCTTCCGACCCGGTAAGACCCTGGCCGAGCTCGCCAAGCGAAGCGCCACTCACGCCGCCGTCGCACAGCTCCTCGAAGAGCACATGGCGATCTTCGACCCCGCCGCGCTTCGAGCGCCGGGACCGAATCGCCAGCCTTTCCACGAGCGCCGACGCAAGGAGAAGGAGCTCCTTGAGAGGCTCCGCGGAATGGGGCCCTTCGCCGTCGACGCGATCAAGGAAATGCTCGTCGAGCTTCGCAACCGTCACCAGCAGATCTTCCTCGGCAAGGCGCTGGCAGGAATCGAAGGCCCCGAGGCGGCCGATGCCGTGGTCGAGGTCTTGGGCCTCGTCAAGGACATGTCGATCCAGCTCAGCGTGACCCGCAGCCTCCCCGAGACCCCAGACTCCGCAGGCCTGCTGCAAAGAGCGTTTGGGAGCGAGGAGGACCCCAACCTCCGCTCGATGCTGATGCGCGAATACAACCGCCGGCTAAGCAACGACGACCCCGGCGACTTGTTCCGCGACGCCGCCAGGGATCCCGATCAGCGCGTGCGCGCCGAGGCTGTCTCAATCCTCGGGCGACGCCGTCGGCCCGAAGACGCGACGCTCCTAGAGGAGATCATTCGCGACGAGGAGAACGTCAACATTCGCAAGCGCGCGATCGTGAGCTACGCCCAGACCGGGGGCAAGAACTCACTCGGTTACCTCGACACGATCCTCCGTGATCCCGGCAGCGCAGTCGACGTGCGCGCGAGCGCGGTTCTGGGGATCAGCCTCGTGGGCGGACAAGAGGCGATCGGGATCCTCGAGCAAGTCGCCGCCGGCGACCCCGACCAGAACATTAAGACCCGCGCGACTCGTGCCGCGAACAACCTCCGGCGGAACATGGAGCGCGCCAACTCCCAGGACGAGGTCAAGGCTCCGCCCGTTCGGATCGGTCCCCAGGCCGAGCCCCTCGAACGCCGCTAGAGCGTCGCGATCCCCTTGAGCCCGCGCTTTGGAATCGGACTGAACCTTTGCTTGGGTAGCGGGTTCTAAGCTCACGTGCGGCTCCCTTCGCTGACGCTCCTCTTGGGCTCGATCCTCCTCTCCTCTCTGGCCGCCCCAGCGTGGGCGGGGGATCTGAGCCTCGTCTCGGCCCGAATCGGGTATCGCGGCGCCGAGAGCGGCAAGGCCGTTCTCCAGCACGGGAGCGTCGAGGCCAAGGACACCTGGCTCCCCTGCGACGTCGTGTTGAGCAACCGAGGCGACGCGCACTTTGAGGGGCTCCTCTCGCTCGAGGAGACGACCGGCCTCTCCACCACGCACGGCCGTCGCTACGAGCGGGGCGTGTCGCTTGGGCCCCACTCCAAGAAACGAGTCCAGTTCGCGGTCCTGATCCAGCCCGGCCGCGGCCTTCGGCTTCGCTTTCGCGATCAGGAGCGGGGGATCATTGAGTTGGCCGAAGTCGACTGGGAGGGCCTCCCCGTCACCCCGGGACTCGCGATTCCCACGCCTCGCTCTGCGCGGGTTCCCCTCGTTGGCATCGTGCGCGGACAAGACAGCCTGGCGACTCAGTTGACTGACTTTCAGGGTCAATTCACCGGCGGCTATGACGACGCGCGGGAGTGGCTCACGATCGAGTTCGAGGGCGTGAGCGCGCTCCCGGCCGAGGCGGTGCTCTATCACCGATTGGATCTCTTGATCCTCGACGACCTCGACCTCCACGCCCTCGGTGAAGACCAGCAGGGCGCGATCCTCTCCTGGGTCGCCGAAGGCGGCTTCCTCTGGGTCTCGACCCTCAAGGCAAGCGGAGCGGGCGGCCTCCTGGGCAGCGCGCTCCCCGGGCAGGGATCTGGGCGAGTCGTCGACGACCGGCGGGTGCTCGAACTGGAGCCGACCCTCGGAACGGCTCCGCTCTTGGGGCGCGCGAGAGAGCAGCGCGTCTTCCTGCCGAGACCTCGCGACACGCCTTGGCGGGCAGGAAGCGAGGTCAGCGTCCTTCACAGTCGCCACGGGCTGGGCTGGATCGTGCGCAGCGGCTTTCGCCTAACGACCTCACGCTTCGACAAGCGAGCCCTCCTCAGAGAGCTGCTCTGCCTGCGAGCGACGACTCGTCGTCAATGGTTGGCGACTCGTACGCTCCTCGAGAAGCTCCGCGTGCCGCTGCGGAGGAGCACGCTCAAGAAAATGCCCAGCAGAGGGACCGTGGCCCTCGTCGTGATCCTCTACGCGGTCTTGGGCGTCGTGTTCCCCTTCCTGATCTTCCGCCGCAAGGGGCGTCTAGAGCTAGCCTGGGTCTGCGTCGTGGCCGCGACCGCGATCGCGACCGGGGCCGTGCTTTGGCTCGGCAAGCAGACCGAGCGAGGCTCCCGCGTCGTGAGGCTTAGCCTCGTCGAGGGCGGCACCAAAGGACCCGCGCTTCAGACCAGCGCCCTCGCGGTGTTCTCCAAGGAGGGCGGCAGTCTGTCGCTCGAGTTCCAGCGAGACGTCCAGGCGGCCCTCTCCTTCGGGACCGGCTCAAAGGGCTCGCGCGAGGATCGCTCCTTCACCAAGAGTCCCCGCTCCTACGTGTTGGCGACCAACCCACAGGACACGACTCTTCTCTGCACCCGTGAGGCGGTTGACCTCCCAGGCTGGGTTCGGCTGACCCAGACGGGCCCCGGGGCTGGGCGGGTCGAGCGCTCAGAGGGCTGGGAGCTCAAGGGGGCCTGGGCCTTCGACACCGACGGGGCGCCCTTTCGCGAACTCGAGACGCCCAGCGAGCTGCGGACGGGGCAGCGCCACTTCGACCCGATCCTGCGCCACGTCCTCAAAGGGGCCAAGGCGCTCGCCGCCGGGCGGGCCAAGATGGGGCGTCCGGTCCTTCTCTACTGGTGGGAGGGGCCCCAGGCCCTGAACGGGATCCCTGAATTCGGCCTCAACCTCGGGCTGGTCGAAGCCGAGCCGGGCTTTGGTGCCTGGGGGAAGGTCCCCAGTTTTCCGGTCCAGTACGGGACGGGCACGATCGACCCCCAGGGCAACGCCCGCTGGAGCTTCTTCGCAGCGCTCCCGGACCCCAGTCGAAGGCCGACCTTGAACGTGCTGACCGCGAACCGCGTGTTCCAAGTTCGCGACTGGGAGCGGGGGACTTGGGTTGCTGCAGAGGGCTACGGGGAGCAGGAGCTGCGACGCGCGCGCTACGGCAACAAACTGCCCGAGGTCGGGATCCCCAACACGCTCCGGACGACGCCGCTCGGCGTGTCTCGCGGCGAGCTGTTCATTGGCCAGGGCGCAGACGTGAACAAACCAAGCGACCCTGTCGATCTTCGTGTGGTTGGGACGCACCAAGCCCGAAGCAACCCCTGGAGTGTCCGGTGATCGAGATCGAGGAGTTCACGAAGTCCTACGACGGCTTCCTCGCCGTGCGCAGCCTCTCGCTCCAGATCGAGCGGGGCGAGGTTTACGGCTTCATTGGCCCCAACGGCGCCGGGAAGACGACCACGATTCGGTTCCTGGCGACTCTCCTCGAGCCGACGGCCGGCACGGCTCGAATCAACGGGTTCGACGTGGTCCGCAGCCCGTGGGAGGTCCGGCGTTCGATCGGGTTCATGCCTGACAGCTACGGGGTCTACAACGGAATGCGCGTCGGCGAATTCCTCGACTTCTTCGCCCTCGCCTACGGCGTTCCGCGAGTTCGGCGCCGCCAGTTGATCGACGACGTCTTGGCGCTGGTCGACCTCGACGCCAA
Source organism: Planctomycetota bacterium (assembly GCA_016765095.1). Classification (GTDB taxonomy): domain Bacteria; phylum Planctomycetota; class J058; order J058; family J058; genus NORP233. Next base: position 10,750 of record JAESQQ010000845.1, read on the forward strand.
GAAGGGCGACTTCGTCAACGCCCTCTCGCGCGGAATGAAGCAGCGCCTCTGCTTGGCGCGGACTCTGATTCACGACCCGCCGGTCTTGATCCTCGACGAGCCGGCTTCAGGCCTCGACCCCCGGGCCCGGGTCGAGATCAAGGAGATCCTGCGCGAGCTCGCCACGATGGGAAAGACGATCCTGATCTCCTCGCACATTTTGACCGAGCTGGCAGACGTCTGCAGCTCAGTCGCGATCATGGAGAGCGGCTCTCTCGTCGCCTCTGGCCGAATAGAAGACGTCTTGGCCAAGGTCAGCGAGCAGCGTCGGGTCTCGATCCTGGTCCTCAAGGAGCCTGAGGGCGCGCAGAGGTGGCTGGAGGGCCAGCCTGACTTGCGCGACGTCGAGCTCGTCGACGGCCGGCTCCGGTTCGGGTTTCGGGGCGACGCTGTGCGCGTCGCGGAGATCGCGAGCAAGCTCGCCGATCGCGGGCACCAGCCGGCTTGGATCGAAGAGCACAAGCCGAGCCTCGAGACCGCGTTCCTGACGATGACAGAGGGCCGCGTCCAGTGAGGCGGGCCCGACCCTCATGAGCCGGCCGCGTCTGGTCCTGTCCTGGTCCGAGCAGTTGGCTCGTCTCCGCAACCCGATCGTGGCTCGCGAGCTGCCGACGGCGTTGCGGAACCCGCGCGGGTTCCTGCTCTTGCTCCTCGCGATCGGGATCCCAGGAGCCATGATCCTGGCGGCCTGGCCCTCGGGAGAAGTCAGCCAAATCGGGCAGGGCAACCTCGCCCGCAAGCTCTTCGACTTCTTCGCGAGCAGTCAGCTCGTCTTGGTCGCGCTCTTGGTCCCCGCGACCCTCGCCCCCTCTTTGACCCTCGAGAAGGAGCAGGACACCCTCGACCTCCTCCACACCACGCCCTTGGGGGGTGACGCGATCGTGCTCGGGAAGCTCCTCTCAGGGGTCGGCTTCCTGCTCCTCCTCGCCTCGAGCGCAGTTCCCCTCCTCTCCATGATCGCGCTCTTCGGCGGCGTTCGGCTCGAAGCCACGCTGCTCCTCTACGCGGTCGTGATCGTGCACGCCTTCGTCTACGGCGTGACCTCGATCGCGATCTCAGCGTTTTCCCGCCGGACCGTGGCCGCGATCGTGCTTTCCTACTTCGCGGTCTTGGCCGAGGCCGCCTTGCTCTATCCGGCCTGGGACGACCTCCCCGCGACGCTGTTCCGGGCGCTTGGGATCCTGGCCGTGACGTATCCGCTCGCGCGCTACGCGGCTCGGCGACCCTACAACCCGGTCCCCAAGCCTCCCAAAGAGCCCGATATCTACCGCGACACGGGCCTCGTCCTTCGCCACGACGCCTTCCCCGACAAGTTCCTCCTTCCCCCGGCCCGGACGGACGTCCTGCCGGACGGCACCAACCCGATCGTGGTCAAGGAGCTCGCGTCGGGGATCCACGGCGCTGGCTCGCGCTTCATACGGGCCCTGATCTGGATCGGCGCGCTCCTCGGCTTGCTCATGTTCTTCGTCACGATCGCCAACGACATCGGCCTTGAGGGCGAGCAGAGAAACGGCATGGGCTACCTCTTCCTCTGCTTCGTGGCCACGTTCACCGCGACCCTCGGCCCGGCGATCGGTGCGCGGGCGTTTAGCGGCGAGCGGGACGAGGGCACCAACGAAATGCTCGTCCTGACCCTGATTCCACGCGGGCGTCTCGTCGCGGGGAAGTTCGTGGCCTACCTCCGGGTCGTGATCACGCTCGCCGCGATCAATACGATCCCCTTCCTTCCCTACGTCTTGATTCGTGGCTCTCCGTTCCGCCTGCTCGCGTTGGGGGCGGTGCTCGTCTCGACTGCCACCACGGCCGTTGCGGTCGGGCTCTTCTTCTCCCTCAAGGCCCGGACCACGGTCGCGGCGACGCTCCGGAGCTACGTGGCGCTGTTCACGATCTGGGCTGGCCCGCTCTTCATAGCCCCTCTCCTGGGCCGGATCGACGCGGTCACAGACCTTGTCTTGCGGATCATGAGCCCTTACTACGCCTTCGCGATCAACTCCCGCTCGGGAGATCTGCCCTACGAAATCGCAGCCGCCTGCTTCCACGTCCTGCTCTGGGGGATCCTGAGCGCTCTGATCCTCCGTTACTGCGCCAAGCACTTCGACGCCGCCATGAAGTCTGCCGCGGATCGCTAGTGGTCCGTCAGGGATCGATTTCCACAGTTGCTTGTCCTCGCCGCCGCTGGCGGCGTTGCTCGTCGGTCACTTACGCCCGGTAAGCTCCGCTC
>JAESQQ010000846.1 GCA_016765095.1 Planctomycetota bacterium
ACCGGCCTTCGCCCGCTCGAGGTGACCGAGGCCCCCAGCCTGGGCCCAGCCGCGAGCGCCCTCGACACCAAGCGACCTCTGTTTGCCTACCGCTGGGTGCGAGCCGACCACGGCTTGATCCTCCGCGTCTCGCGGCCGGGCCAGACCGAGGTCTTGAGCGCGGTCGCGGAGCACCTTCACCTCTCCACGAGCGCCTCTTCGGACGGGACCGCGCGTCACGTGGCGGTGTTCTCGGTCAAGAACCTCGACAACCAATTCTTCGGCCTCGTGCTCCCCGAGGGAGCCGAGCTCTGGAGCGTGGCCGTCAACGGTCAAGGCGTGAAGCCCGCAGCCCGAGACGGGATCCTCCTGATCCCGATCCCCAGCGCCGGCGGGGGTTCGGGTCGCGACGCGACGCTGATTCAAGCGACCTACACCCAAACCAGTGAGGGCTGGGGCCTGCTCGGCTCGGCCGATCTCCAAGCGCCCTCGTTGACCTTCGGCGCGAGCAAGACCGACACCGTGCCGATCCTCAAGACGACCTGGGCCTTGAGCCTTCCTGAGGACACACGAGTCCTGGAGGTCGCTGGAAACCTCCAGTCCGAGGCGCAACTCCTTGCGGTCCAGCCCCTCTTGCTGCGCGGCTGGAGCGCTTGGCGTCACGACTCCTGGCCCTGGCTCGTGCTCGCGTTCGGGATCCCGGGGCTCTTGATCGTCGCGACCGGACGCGGGCGAGCGTTCCTGTTCGGCGCGGCGCAGGGGACTTATCGTGTCGGCGGCGCCTGTCGCTCGACTGCGGTCGAGTTTCCCTGGGCGCAGTTGAAGAAGCCTGTCCTGGTGGCTGCGGTCCTGGTGGCTCTCGTCGGACTAGCGGCTTGGGGGTTTTCGAGCCTCAGTAGCGCGGGACGCAAGAGCGTGCAGAGCAAGACGGCCAAGACGGGCGGTCGTTGGGTGTACACGGGGGGTAACTACTCGCTCCCCCTTGAGGAGGAAGGCCGAGCCGGGCCAGGGGCTTTCGCCCCGGCCAACGAGAAGAACAACGGCCTGCTCCCCGGGACGTCGGATGAGGTTCGCTCCAAGCTCGTGGCGGAGGCCGGGGTAAATCGCGCCCTTGTGGAGCTAGAGAAGCGGTCCGAGGAGTCCAAGAAGAAGCCGGGCAAGCGCAAGAAATACAAGGGCCGCCGGCGAGGCGGTCGGAAGGACCAGGCGCAGGCGCCCCCTTCGCCGGCTCGCAAGCCCGCTGGAGCCATCGAGCCCGCGCCGCCCATGGACGGCATGACCCAAATCGACCCGCCCTCGCTCCAGCTCGCCTCACGTGGCGACGACGACGACGACGACGGGGAGGCGCCCGCGACGGGTCGAGGCGGACGGTTCGCTGACCGCGACGCCATGAAGGAGAGCGGCGGCGGAGGTCTCAGTTTCCAGGAGCCAATGGACGCCCCGGCTGACGACAGCATGCCGGAAGAGAAGTGGGCCTCGGAGAACAACAAAAAAGTCGACGAGCTGAGCACGGCCGACGCCTACGGCGTCGGCGGCGGCGCGGCCGGAGCGTATGGACAGCGCTGGGGCAAGGGATCCTTGAAGTCGGAGCCCGACATCACCGCTGCGCTCAACATCCAGGCCGGCAAGATCGAGACAACCGGGACGGCCGGAGCTCGGATCTCCGAGCTCGGCTCCGGCGGGCAGGTCGGCCTCCGCTCACTGGTCCTCGAGCTGCGCTCGGTCGGCCTGAGCGGGGCCTTCTCGCGCAGCGGAGGGGGCGCCAAGCTCCACCTCAGCCTCGCGTCCGAGCGCTTGTTCTTGGTGCTGGGCGGACTCTGCGCCCTGTTCGGATTCCTGGGCGCGGTCTTGGCTCCGGCCACTCGCCGGCTGAGCGGCCTGGCCTTGGTCATGATCGGACTGGCGCTGACGACTGCTTTCCCCCTCGTCTGGAACGGAGCGCTGAGCGCGGCGCTGGCCAACGCCTTGACTCTGGGGCTGTTGAGCGCGGCGCCGGTCCTGATCCTCGGCTCGCTGACGCGCGGCTGGGAAGCTCGCCCCTTCAGCCGCCTGCTGAGCGCGCTTCGCGCCCAGCCGACTCAAGGTTAGGCAGCAGGCGGCTCAGTCAGTTCCCTGACTTGCGAGGCTTGGGAGCCTTCGGTTTGGTCTTGCCCGGCTTGTCGGGCTGTTCTGGCTCCTCTTCGGGGGGCTTCTCGCCCCAGGCCAGAGAGACGTCGATCAGGGTCGCAGAGCCCGCGTCGACGGCTTGAGAGAGGCGCAAGAAGGTCTGTCGAAACGTGACGGTTCCGCGTTGGTCAACCAAGTCGGCAGGCGACTCCAGATCGAGACGAACTGAGGTCTTCTCTCTCTCGTCGGGCTCGGCGCGGCTCAGGTCGAGGGCTCTCCAGCCGTTGCGCCCGCGAACCTCGAGTACGAGCTCTGTTCGAGCGCGGGGACGCTCGAAGCGAATCGTGAGACGTCGGAGCTTCTCCCGCCGGGCTTCGGCCGGGAGCGCGAAGCGCTCGACCACCCGTCGTTGAACCATTGTGCTGCTGATCTCGGCGATCGTGCTCGAGTTGCGCCGCGGCCTGAGGTGCCCGAAGGGCAGTCCGCCTTGGAACTGAAGGGGGATTTCGATCATCAGCAGGGTCGCGAAGGCCCTCGTGCGAACCTTCGGCTTGGCTCGTAGCGGGGCGGGTGACTCGAGGTACCCAATCAAGTAAGCCTTCCGGTTGGAGAGGGCCTGCCTGGGCACGAAGCTCTGCATGAGGTGATCGAGCATCAGGGGCGCGAGGCCTTCGCGCTTGTCACCGCCCGTGCTCGTCGACTGACCCTTCTGAATCGACTGGGCCTGGTAGCGCTCACCCATGGTCAGGTCGCCCGAGATCCGGTGATAGAGCACGCTGTCTCGAACGGGGACCGCGAGGATCACCTCCTTGAGCGGTTGCGGACCCGGGTAGGTGAAGTCGACTGAGACTTGGTCTTGCTTGGCGCCGTGGGCGATCGTGACGACGCCGGTCACCGCCCGCCGTCGTCCACTTCGCTCGCAAGAGAGGTAGCGCGCTCCCCAGAGCGCGACCGGCAGCTCGAAGTGGAGCTTGCCGTCGGAGCCGGCGCTCCCTAAGGCCTGGCCCAGGCCAGGGACTCCCTTGCCGCGGCGTCGGTGACGGAGGTGGGGCGGCGTGACTGCGAACGCGCTCGCGTCTCCGCCCTCGATCTCGATCTCCTTCGCTCCGAGGCTCCCCGAGAACAGGAGGACGTCGATCGTCTCGCTTGTCTCCTCGGAGCCGACCCGGGCTTCGATCAGGCGGACGCCGACCAGGGTGCTCTCGGCGTCCTTAAGCGCGAACCGATAGAAGGGGACGATCGCGGTGAACGCGAGGGTCAGGGCGGGGATCGCAATCCAGAGCAAGATCCCCCGCTTCTTGGCGCGGAGGAAGAAGTAGATCCCTGGGCCCGCGATCATCGCGAAAATCAGCAGGAGGGCGAACGCGGGGCCGACCTGGGTCGGTTGGCGAATCTCGGCCAGCTTGGGAAACAACCAGCGCGAGCGCGGCTCGAAGCGCGCCGCCGAATCGAGGATCCGGGCCAAGAGGGTTCGCGTCACCGACGCGTGGCGGAAGGGCGGGGCCCAGAGGTCGACTGCCACGAGCGTCAGACGCCCTCGCCCGACTCGTCGGGTTACGACGAGGGGGCGCCCGTCGTCGTCGCGGAGCAGGACCGAGTCCTCGGGAGTCGGGGCCAGGACGGCGAGCGTGGGGGGGCGAGCCTGGGCCATGTCGGGGGCCCCCAGCTCCCTAAACGCCTGGCTGAGCGTGACCCGGTCACCGGGGATCGGGGCTGCGTTGGCCGGGATCGGCGCGAGCCCTTGGCCGAGCGCTGCTCCGAGCGGTGTCTTGCGGAGGTTGCCAGCCTGGGGGTCGAGGCTAATCACGAGGTGCCCACCGCGGGAGACCCAGCCCGCGAGAGCCCGGGCCTGAGCTGGACTCCAGGTCTCGGGGCTGAGAGAGCCGAGGAGGACCGCGCCGACGCCGGTGTAGGCCAAGGCGCTCTCGGGGAGGTCGCCCGGGCGGGCCACGAGCGCGGTGATCCAGGCTAGTTCGCGGGCGCCCTTCTTGGCGGCGCGCGTCTCGAGCTTGCTGAGCGTGACGGGCTCGGTGTCACGCCGGTCGAGGACGAGGAGCTGGGGTGAACCGGGGACTGCGTCCGCGATCCCGATCCCGACGAGGTCGCCGTCTTCGTAGACCTCGAACAGGAGGGTCGCGGCCTCGTTTATGAGCCGGGCCGGCGAGAGCCCTCGGACTCGGCGCGGGACTCCGGCCTCGAGCGCGACGGGGCCCAGAGTCAGGAGCGGCGTCTCCTCGTCGTGGGGCCGGATCACGACGACCACGTTGCGAGTCGCGTCGGTGCTCCGGAGGTCCGCTTGGACGAGACAAAATCCGCGCCGAGGGGAGCGTGAGCCGATCCCAAGGCGCGCTTCGATTTGGACCGGGAGCGTCTTGGCACGCTCCGCGATCTGATCGACGAGCTCGACTGGCTCCTCGCCCCGGGCGGGGGAGCCCCAGCAGGTGGTGAGCAGGACTCCGAGCAGGAGGGCGTTCAGGCGTCGGTTCATGAGATCGCATCCCGCTCAGCGACGTTGGCTCGCTCTCGCTTCAAAAGGACCACCAACGAGATCAGGCAGCCGATCGCGATCAAGGAGTGGAACACAACGAAGGGGACCCAGCTCGGGGCGTGATCGAACTGAACCGGTTCGTCGTTCTCGAAGCGCGCGAAGGGGATCGTGTCGCCCGGGCGCAGGATCGCGTAGGCCGCCGAGAGGGGTGAGAGGTCGATCATGAACGAACTCCCGCGACCGAGGACGTTCCCGGTGAACAGGGGCACCCAGAGGAGGGGGAGAATGTTGGTCGCCGAGAGGGTGACGAAGGTCCGTCCCGTCGCGGAGATCGGGTTGGTGCTCGCGAAGCTGAACGTGAGCGCGACGAGGAACGCGAGCGTCGCGTAGCCAGCGACGAGGAGGTAGAGCTTGACCAGGACCGGGTCCATCGTGACCGCGCCGTAGCCGGAGAAGCTCGTCGCGCCCTGCCAGAGCCCAGGCGGGATCAAGATCGCGACGAAGAAGATCAGGAAAGTCGCGGGGAAGCGCCCCAGGCGCAGCGGCCCGAGCTTGATCTGACTCCGCGCCAGGAAAGCCGAGCGCGCGCCGGCTCCGGTCAGGGCCAAGAGCGTGAGCGAGATCAGGCAGAACACGAGGTAGGGGTAGACCGTCGGTTTGGCCAGGGCTCGAAAGGTCTTGGGGATCACGTCGGGCCAGAGGGTCGCCAAGACGACGACGTGGAACCCAGCGAAGTAGAGGCTGGTGGCGGTCGCCCGCAAGAAGGGCGAGATCGCCCGGGCGCGGTCGCTGAGGTTCTCGTAGAAGAACCGAATCTGGACCATTCGGAGCAGGGTCTTGGCCATTCCCCGCCGGGCGCGACGGGCCTCGGTCTCGCGCGAGAGCGCGACCGAGTCGAAGGAGTCGAGGCCTTCGCTCAACTCGAGATCAGGTCCCACGTAGACATAGATCAGCGAGAGGAAGCTCAGGACGCTGTAGTAGGCGAGCCCGAGCAGGGTCGCGGGGGTCGCGACGCCGAACGGGGTCGGCGACTTGAAGCTCCCTAGTCGGAGGCCGCGGGCCATGTCGTTGAGGTCGATCACGACGTGGCGGATCGGAGACCAAGCGGCGAGCTCTGGATAGGGACCGCGCGAGAATCCGCCCGCGAGGGCGCAGGCGATTCCGAGGAGCACGACCAAGAAGGGGAGTCCGGTGTCGTCGAATCCAACCGCGACTGCGGCCGTGAGCGAAGCGAGGCAGATCGCGTAGCCAAAGATCACCACGTAGGCTTCGGCGACCTGGGCCAGCGTCGCGCCGTCGAGCACGACGGTCGTCATGAAGAACGGGAGCGAGCTGAACAGGACCAGCGCCACGAAGGCCAGGGTCGCGAACAACCGTCCAAACACGACACGGTGCGGAGAGACTCCGCTGACCACGACTTGATCGAAGCACTCTTCGCGTCGCTCGGCTTCGAACAGGTTCATGAACCCGATCGGAGCCAAGATCGAGACCACGACCGTCTCGATCAAGACTGCGCCCAAGAAGGCTAGGCGGCCGTAGCTGATGTCTTGGTGGAACAAGCCGAGCTGGGCGCGCCCGAACAGCTCTTGGATCCCGGCCAAAGCCACGACCAGCAGGAGCGAGTTCATGAACACGGCGCGAGCCAGTCGCTTCTCCGCGAAGGTGTAGCGGATCGCCCGGCCGAGGCTCGGGTTGTCGAAGAACCGACCCTCTCGATAGGGCTCGACCTCCGCCACGATCTCCTGGCGAGGAGTGACTTCGCGGCGTTCGACGCCGCCTCTGATAGCCGCGAGAGGCCTCGGCATGGAGCGCGCCGTGGGCGCCTTCTCGTCTGCGCTCGCGGGGGCTGTGTCCGCGTTTCCGGGTGTAGCCGGAGGGGACTCGTCGGTGGGAGGCTCGTCGGTGGGAGGCTCGTCGGTGGGAGGCTCGTCGGTGGGAGGCTCGT
>JAESQQ010000847.1 GCA_016765095.1 Planctomycetota bacterium
GGGCCCCTCCGCAAGGTGCCCAATTGGACGGCTCACAACACGCTTTGGTAGGGGCGGGGTTTACCCCCGCCCGCCCCCAGACCTTCCCGAACGACCTCTCTGGAGCCTTTCGGGCAGTTAGTCGTTGCTACGTCAGGAGCTGCAAACCCCTCCCCTACGAAAGCAATGGGGTGTACCGCAACCTGTGATGGGCAACACTAGACGTGAAGGAACAGCTCCCCCTCTTCTTCGGGCTCTGTCTCCTGTGGACGCTCGTCCTGGAGGCAGTCACGCTCTTCGCGCGCTTCCGCCTCGGGATCTCGGCCCGCGACCTCGCAGCGCGCTACGAGCGCTGGACCTTGGGAGTCCGACTCCACGTGGCCTTCGTGGGGGTCCTCCTGCTGGCCCTCGCGCCCTGGATCGGTGGCCCGCTCGCGACGCTCCACCTCGCCGCGTTCGCGCTCGGCCTCGTGCTCTCGAGCGCGCTCCACCACCTCGTGCTGCGCCTCCGGACCGGCGACCACGAGCTCCACGTCTGCGCCAAAGGGCCTCGCCCAGCGAATCTCCGCGCCGAGCTGGGGACCTTCAGCCCGAGCGGCGCGCTCCGCTACGGCCTCCTGTGGGGCGTCCTGTTCGAGGCCCTGACCGTCTTCTCGCGCTTCGGCCTCGCGTTTGAGAGCCAGCGCGACACGGCCGCCCTGGGCCAACTGACCTTCGGGATCCGAATCCACCACGGCTATGTCGGCGTCCTGTTCCTCGGCTTGGCCTGGCTCCTGAGAACGACGCCCTCGCGCCGCAACGCCGCCCTCGCGCTCGGCGTCGCGCTCCTCTTCTCCGACCTCGTCCACCACTTCGCAGTCCTCTGGCCGATCACGGGGACCCACCAGTTCTTCCTCGTCTACGACTGAGGCCCCGACTCGCGCCCGGCCGTCGACTTGGGCCCCGGTTCCGTCGCGAATTGGCGAGTTACGGGTCGAATCTGCGAACTCATGCTCTGTAGAAGTTGGGATTGCTGGTGCGCCGGCGGCGGCTCCAGACTCCGCACAGCCCTAGCCCTCGTCCCCGTTCTCGTCCTCGTCCCCGTTCCAGCACGTGATGCGGCCGACGTAGATCGCCTCGGCTTCCTCTCGCACCGTATAGACGCAGGAGAGGATGTAGACGCTAGGAAGCCGCGCCACGCGAAACGTGTAGAGCCGATCGCCCTGGTCGTTGAGCAAGACGCCTAGCTCGGGGTTCTCCACGAGGCGGGAGAGGGCCTCGTGGATATCGTCCGCGTAGCCGTAGGGGATCGCTTCCTTCAGGGAGTCGCGAATCCGCTGGGCGACGACAAGCCTCACGCAAGGCTATCCCTGAGCTCCTCCAGGCTGACAACGGAGTCGCGGGCCAAGTTGGCATCGGCCCCCGCCGTATCGACGGGTCTCCAGAGGGCTTTACCCCGCTTCATTCCCTCAAGCGCCATGAGAACTTGGCCGACGTGCCCGGTCGAGACCTCGTAATCATAATCGTCGACCGGCAGGCGCCCGCAAATCGACGCCAACCCCTGGAACAACCGCGTTAGGTGGTTGAGAGTGCTTTGCCGAACGGCGTTGCTACCTAGCTCGTGTGGGACCATACCGTCGGCCAAAGTGACGCGCTGGAACACGTAGAGCCCGAGCTTGTAGAGCTCGTCGACGTCAGCCACCAGGTTGTTCTCGTCGTGATCCCGCTTCCAGCCCTCAAGCTGCTCGACAAGGTTCTCGGCAGTAGCGTTGAAAACTGAGTAGGTCACTGGGGGTCCTCCGCATCGGGTTGTCGGCGTTGGGCGCTCTCGGCTTGAGCTAGTGGCCTCCTGTAAGTGGTAGGCGCGCCTGATCGAAGCTAGATGATAGCTCCTGAGAGTCCTCTCCGCCGGACCATCGGAAGAACGGCCTCGACCTCTCGGCCAGGCAAGTCGCGGAGCCGGGATGTCGCCGCCTCACCCCTCCGGTGACGGAAAGGGCGCCGGCTCGATCGCCCCCGCCGCGAGCACAGCCTTCCGCACCGACGGACCAAGCCCGCTACGAGGAAGGCGGGTCCGTGTCGGGGACGAGGGCCCGGGTCGGCGCCAGTCCCGAATCTCCGCGGAGGAGTCGGCAGATCTGGAGCGGCGTCAGATAGACCAAAGTGACGTCGTTCGAGATCACCAGGGTGCTGCCCGGATTGAGCGGGTAAGGACGGAACGGAACTAGGGCCGTCCCGTCGAGCAGGGTCCCGTTGGTCGATCCGGCGTCCGTGAAGGTCCAGCCCTGATCGTCGTCTTGAAAGTGGCCGTGGAACTTCGAGACGCGATCGTCGGGAACAACGAGGTCGTTGTTGTCGAATCGACCGAGCGTGATCATGGCGCTCGCGCTGCCGCCGCCGTCCTTCTTCAAGGGAAGGAGGCCGCCCTCTCCACCGACCGGGCGCCGAGCCGGAGCGGGCTTCCGCTCCTCGTCAGAGGAGTGCTGAACCCGAGTCGCGAACTCGCTTCCCGTCCGAAGGCGCTGGAAAGAAGGCAATCCGCCCACGTAGAGCGCCGGCTCGGGCCGCGCCGCCCGAAAGACTTGCGGGTCGTCGAGGGGAACCCCTGGAGCGTAGTCGGCGAGCAGAATCGGGGTGGACATGCGCTCAGCCTAGCAGGGCGGCCAGCCGGCACCGGATCGCGCAGACCTTCGTGCTATGTTCGGGCCCGCGACAGCGGCGCGGACAAGGAGCAGTTGTGGAACCCGACCAGATCCTCGTGACCGGGGCTCGTGAGCACAACCTGAAGGGAATCACCGTCCGGGTTCCCAAGAAGCAGCTCGTGGTGTTCACCGGACCCTCTGGTTCGGGCAAGTCCTCGCTCGCGATCGACACGATCTACGCCGAGGGCCGGCGACGCTTCGTCGAGAGCCTCTCGGCCTACGCGCGCCAGTTCCTCGGCCAAAAGGAGAAGCCGAAGTTCGACAAGATCAGCGGCCTCTCGCCCTCGATCGCGGTCGAGCAGAAGGCGGCCTCGGTCAACCCTCGCTCGACGGTCGGCACGATCACCGAGATCCACGACTACCTGCGCGTCCTCTACGCCCGCCTCGGGCAGCAGTTCTGCCACGAGTGCAGCGCGGCCGTCGAAGCTCAAACCGCCCAGCAAATCGTGAAGCGAATCGAGTCCCTCCCCGAGCGGACGAAGGCGATCGTGCTCGCCCCGCGAATCGTTAACCGCAAGGGAGAGTTCAAGGACGAGATCTCTCTCCTCCGCCAGCAGGGCCTGGCGCGCGTTCGACTCAACGGCGAGCTCCTCCCGCTCGACGGGCTGGTCAAGCTCGACAAGAAGAAGAAGAATACGCTCGAGGCCGTCGTCGATCGGCTCGTGATTCGGGAGGGCCAGACCTCGCGCGTGACCGACTCCGTCGAGACCGCGCTCGAGCTCGGCGACCGCCGCCTGACGCTCCTCCTCCCCGAGACCGGCGAGGAGCTGATCTTCAGCGAGCGATTGGCCTGCGAGCCCTGCGGGATCTCATTCCCGGACCTGACGCCCCAGTCCTTCTCGTTCAACTCCCCCCAAGGCCTCTGCGGCCAGTGCAACGGCCTCGGACACACCCTCGACATGGACCGGCGCCTGGTCGTCCCCGACCCGAGCAAGTCCGTGATCGAAGGCGCGGTGATCGTGTGGCCCAAGGACTCGGTCGCGAAGGGACGTGGCTGGACGGCTTGCGTCGTGCGCGGCCTGGCCGAGCAGCTCGAGTTCGACCTCGAGACGCCTTGGGAGGACCTGACCAAGACCCAGCGCGAAGTGATCATGTCCGGTCTCCCCCGCGGCCAGCGACTCAAGGTCCGCTGGAAGCGAGGCCGGGTCTACAACACCCGCTGGGAGGGGGTCCTCCCGCAAATGAAGCGCCGCCTGCTCGAGACCCAAAGCGAAGAGCGCCAGGGCTACTACGCCAAGTTCCACGCCTATCGCTCGTGCCCGAGCTGCGACGGAGCGCGTCTGCGAGCCGAGAGCATGGCGGTCCTCGTCGGCGGCGAGGCGATCAGCACGATCTGCGGGTGGTCTGTGTCGGACGCAGCGCGCTGGGTGGACGTGCTCCGGCGGGACTTCGCGGGCGCCGACCAGCAGATCGCGGGCGAACTCCTCAAGGAGATCCGCGGACGGCTCAAGTTCCTCGAGGACGTCGGGCTCGAGTATCTCTCGCTGAGCCGGCCAGGCCCCTCCCTCTCCGGCGGAGAGTCCCAACGAATCCAGCTCGCGAGCCAGATCGGAAGCGAGCTCTCGGGCGTCGTCTACGTGCTCGACGAGCCCTCGATCGGCCTCCACTCCCGCGACGCCGCCAAGCTGATCTCGACCCTCGAGCACCTCCGCAACAAGGGGAACTCGATCATTGTCGTCGAGCACGATCGGGACACGATCGAGCGCGCCGACTGGGTCGTGGACTTCGGCCCCGGCGCAGGTCGCCACGGCGGAGAGGTCACCGCAGAGGGCACGCCGGCGGACCTAGCCAAGAACCCCAACAGCCTGACGGGGCGTTACCTGACGGGCGAACTCGAGATCGCGGTCCCCGGCGATCGGCGCGCGCCGGATCCCAAGCGCAGCCTGAAGGTGATCGGCGCGAGCGCCAACAACCTCAAGGGAATCGACGTCGAGTTCCCCCTCGGCCTCATGACCTGCGTGACGGGCGTCTCGGGCGCGGGCAAGTCGAGCCTCGTCAACCAGATCCTCCTCCCGGCCCTCAGCCGCGAGCTCTCCAAGGCGACCGTCACCGTCGGCGAGCACGATCGGCTCGAGGGCACGGGCGCGATCGACAAGGTGATCGCGATCGATCAGCAGCCGATCGGTCGAACCCCCGCAGCAACCCCGCGACCTACGTCAAACTCTTCGACTTGATCCGCGACTTCTTCGCCGGACTGCCCGAGTCGAAGGTCTACGGGTTCAAGAAGGGCCGCTTCTCGTTCAACGTCAAAGGCGGTCGCTGCGAGGGCTGCCAAGGCTCCGGCTTGCGTCAGATCGAAATGCACTTCCTGGCCGACGTCTACGTGACCTGCGAGGAGTGCCTCGGGAAGCGCTTCAACGAGGCCACGCTCCGGGTCACCTACCAAGGCAAGACGATCTCGGACGTGCTCGACATGAGCATTGCCGAGGCCTCCGAGCTGTTCCGCAACCACCCCAAGATCATGCGCTTCCTGACGACGCTCGTGGACGTCGGGCTGGGCTACGTGGCTCTCGGGCAGCCCTCGCCGACGCTCTCGGGCGGGGAGGCTCAACGCGTCAAGCTCGCCCGCGAGCTGGGCAAGCGCTCGACAGGACGCACGCTCTACGTCCTCGACGAGCCCTCGACCGGGCTCCACTTCCACGACATTAAGAAGCTCCTCCAGGTCCTCGATCGCCTCGTGGAGTCGGGGAACTCGGTCCTCGTGATCGAACACAACCTCGACATCGTCAAGACCGCCGACTGGGTGATCGACATTGGCCCCGAAGGCGGCGAAGCCGGCGGCGAGCTGGTCGTCGCAGGGACGCCCGAGACCGTCGCGGCCTGCGAAGCCTCGTACACCGGCCAGTTCCTGCGTCCGCTCCTCACGAGCGCGACTCGAGGCGAGCGCGAGAACGCGGCCGCAGCTCGAGACGCGCGTTGGTCCAAGCGCGCCGCTGAGGTCTCCGAGCACCTGGCGGCCAAGCGAAAGGTCCGCCAGGCAGCGACCCGCCAGCGGAGCAAGGCCACGGCAGCCGCCAAGAAGGAGAGAGCGGCCGCCAGAGAGGCTGCTGCGCTCGAGGCCGAAGAGGCGCTAGCCGCCAAGAAGAAGGTCGCCAAGAAGAAGCCCGCTCCCAAGAAGAAGCCCGCTCCCAAGAAGAAGCCTGCCGCCAAGAAGAAGCCCGCCGCCAAGAAGAAGCCCGCCGCCAAGAAGA
>JAESQQ010000848.1 GCA_016765095.1 Planctomycetota bacterium
ACCCTGGCCCGCCTCGAGGCGGCGCTCCGCCGGGCGATCGCAGCCGTCGGCCCCCGTCAGAACAAGGGCGGCGGCTTCGGCCACGCCGGCGCCAGTGTCCGCGAAACTTGCCTGACCCTCTGGGGTCTGGCCGCAGCACGAGAGCTCTCGTCCTTTCGGCCGGACACCCGCGCGTCCGAGGTGTTCCTCAAGAACCGCTACCGATCGACTCGGAGCCACGCGGAGCAGGCGCGAATCCTGCACGCCCTGGCGGAGGCCGGGAAAGCTGACTTCAAGCTCGCCAACTCGCTCTACCGAGCCCGAAACAGCCTCGACCCGATCGCCCTCGCTCAACTGGCGCTCGTGTTCCACCGACTCGATCGGCTGCCGGTCGCCCGCGAGCTGGCGGGGCGGTTGCCGGCCTACAAAAACGCGGACAGCGACCCCCTCCGCGGCGCCTGGCAGCTCTTGGCCATGGCCCGGATTCAGCCCGGAACCCCGGCGGCCGAGGCCCTCGCAGCTCGCCTCCTCCAGGGTCGCGGAACCGGCGTCGGCCGCGCGCAACCTGCCGCCGACGGCCTGGTCGTGGCGGCCTTGGCCGAACACCTCGGCGAAGGCCAGCCAGCCAGCGACGACGCTCGGATCACGGTCCTCCTCGACGGGAAGACGATCGGCGTCGTCGAGCGACGCGGAAGCCGCGGGGCGACACGTTTTCGCGTGGGGCCAGAGGTCCTCGGCGACCGTCGCGAGGTGGTCCTCCGGTTCCGCCTCGAGGGTCGGGCTCGCTACGCCTACGCAGCGACTTTCCGCGGATTCAAGCCCTCCTACGGACCCCAGACTCGCAAGGGAAGCTACCGCGTTCGCTCGCGGACCTACCGTCACGCGGAGCTCCGCCACCGGGGACGCCCGATCGGGGCTCGAAGCACTTCGAGCGTCAAGAACGTCGAGCTCGGGCAGCGCGTCGAGGTCCAGATCAGCCTCTCCGCGCGAGCTCCGGGCGGCTCGGGCTTGGTTCTCGTGGAGCCGATCCCCGCCGGCCTGGCCCTGGTGCCCAACAGCCTCCGCGGTGGGCACTCCTATCACGAGGTCCGAGACGCTGAGCTGCGGCTCTTCTTCCGCCCCGGCCGCTGGGTCAGCGGAGTTCGCTACTCGCTGGTCGGACGCGTCCCGGGCGCCTATCGGATCCCGCCCTCGAGGCTGATCGAGGAGCGCAATCCAAGTCGGTTCGCGCGCGGGAGCGCCGGCCAATTGACCGTCCTCGGGCCTGGCGTCAAGAGCCCAGACCCCTACACCCTCAACGACAGCGAGCGCCTCGCCCTGGGCCGGCTACACTTCGCCGAGCTTCAGTTTGGCGATGCCTTGACTTACTTGACGCCCCTGTTCTCGCGGCGCAAGCGCCCTGCGGAGAAGGACCTGGCGCGGATGCTGCTCTGGATTCACACCGACCCCAAGCACTACGACGCTCGCCAAATCGTGGCGGCCTTCGAAGTCCTCGCGGTCCGCTACCCCGAGCTCGAGGTCCCCTTCGACAAGATCTTCGTCGTCGGTCGAGCCTACGCAGACCTCGGCGAGCACGAGCGCTCGATGCTCGTGTTCCGCGCGACCATAGACGCCAGCTTCCTCTCCGACGCCGGGATCGGCGCGATCCTGGCAGACCAGGGTCAGAACCTAGGCGCCGTCGACTACGAAGCCGCGCTCTGGTGGCACTATCCGAACTCGGCCCAGGTCGCAGCCTCGCTGTTTGCGACCTCGCAGCGGCTCTATCAGCTCGCGCCCCTAGCGCGCCGCCTCGCGAAGGAGCCGCGGCTCGTCCTGCCGGGTCTCCCCGCGCCAGCCGAGCGCAAGCCCCCGACTCGGGTCTCACTCTTGGCTCGGACGATCCGAACGCTGCGCGCGTTCCTGGCCCACCACCCGCAAAGCCCCTTGGCAGACGACGCGGCGTTCTCACTCGCGAACGCCTTCCTCGACCTCAAGCGGCACAAGGACGTGGTCGCTCTGAGCGCCAAGTCGCTCAAGGTCTACCCCAAGAGCGACTTCACGGGCAGCTTCCAATACATGCGCGCGCTCGGGCACTTCTGGCGTCGGGATTACAGCCGGGCCAGCGAATCGGCGAAGGTCGTGGCCGATGGCAAGACTCGCTTCCACCGGCTCGGCAAGTACATCTTGGGCCAGATCCACCACGCCCAGGGTCAGCCCAAGGAAGCGATCGGCTGGTACTCCCAAGTCGAGAAGCACTTCCCAGACGCCAAGGAGTCGATCGCCTACTTCACACGTCGCGCGTTGTCATTGCCCGAGGTGACCACGGTCCGCCCCGGCAAGCCGGTCGAGCTCGAGGTCAAGAGCCGGAACCTCAAGTCCGCTCGGCTCGAGGTCTACAAAGTCGACCTCATGAAGCTCTACCTGCGCGAGAAGGACCTCAGCAAGATCACCAAGGTCGAGCTGGCCGGAATCGCGCCTCAGCTCCGCCTGGACGTCCCGCTCGGGACGATCACGGACTACGCCGAGAAGACCTCTCGCGCCAAGTTGGCGCTGAGCGAGGAGGGCGCCTACCTGGTGATCGCCCGCGGCGACGACTTGTTCGCGAGCGGCCTGGTCCTGATCACACCGCTCAAGATCGAGGTCCAGGAGGACGAGAGCGGTCGACTGCGAGTCAACCTCCAGGACACCGTCAAGGGCCTCCGCCCAGCCGGGGTGCACGTCAAGGCTGTCGGGAGCAACGACGGTCGCTTCAAGAGCGGCGAGACCGACCTCCGGGGCGTGTTCGTCGCGGACGGCCTCCGGGGCACGGCGACAGTGATCGCCAAGGCCGGGGAGGCGCGCTACGCCTTCCACCGCGGCGAAAAATGGCTCGGTGCCCGACCCTCACACCGCAGCCGGCCCAAGGTCCAGCAGGCTCCGGTCGATTACGACGGCTACCTCCGCAAGCAAAACCGCCACATGCAGGAGAAGTCGCAAAAGGGCTGGGACCAAAAGCGCCGCCGAGCGCGTCGCGGTGTTCAAGTCCAGGAGGCTCGCTAGGACGAGCCCTGTCCTGCTTAGGGGGACCCAGGCTCGATGTTGTACTTCTTCATTTTGTTGAAGAGCGTGGACGTCGGGACCTGGAGGACCTTGGCCGCCAGCGTCCGGTGCCAGTTGGTCTCCTCGAGGGTGTGACGGATCACCTCCCGCATGAACTCCTTCTCGACGTCCTTTAGCGGGCGATTGTAGAAGCGCGCGAAGTTGTCGTCGCCCGTCTTCTTGGTCGTCGTCAGCTCGCTGATCTTGGGCGAGAGGAGGTCAGGGGTCACGTGGTCGTCGGACATAGCGACGAGCCGGTTGACCTCGTTCTCGAGTTCGCGAACGTTGCCTGGCCAGTCGTAGTTCATGAGCAGGTTGAGCGTCTCACGGTCAAGCTCTCGCACGTCTCCGGCGGCCGTGTGCTTGCGGAAGAAATGCTGGGTCAAGAGCATGATGTCGTCGCGGCGATCCCGGAGGGGCGGGATGGTGACCTTGATCACGTTCAAGCGGTAGTAGAGGTCTTCGCGGAACTTGTGCTCGTCGACCATTCGCTTGAGGTCTTTATTGCTCGCGGAGACGATCCGGACGTCGACCCGCAACATGCGCTTTCCGCCGACCGGGCGAATCTCACCCTCCTGGAGCACCCGGAGCAGCTTCTTCTGCATCCGCTCGGACATGTCGCCGATCTCGTCGAGGAACAGCGTTCCGCCGTCGGCGAGCTCGAACAGGCCCTTGCTGTCGCGATCAGCGCCCGTGAAGGCTCCCTTGACGTGACCGAAGAGCTCCGCCTCGAGGAGCGTGTCGGAGAGAGCGGCGCAGTTCTCGGCCACGAAGGGCTTGCTCTTCCGTGGCCCGTTGAAGTGAATCGCGCGCGCGATCAGCTCCTTTCCGGTCCCTGACTCGCCGTGAATCACGACGGAGTGGCTTGTCTCGACGATTCGGTCGAGGAGCTTGAATACGTCCTGCATTGGCTGTGAACGGCCAATGATCATGTCGTACTTGTATTTGGTCTGGAGTTGGCTGGCCTGGGTCTTGAGGCGCGCCTCGGCCAGGGCCAGGCGATCCTCGGTCTCGCGGAGCCGCTTGCTGTTCTTGAGTGGGATCGCGACTTTGTCAGCGATCGCGACCAAGAAGTTGAGGTCTTCCCGGGTGAAGTTCCGCGCGACCTGGTTGTGATCGACGTAGATCACACCCAAGATCTCGCCGTCATCGAGCTTGATCGGAGCGCAGAGGATCGAGCGCAGGCCGAGGTCCATCACGGACTTGAAGTCGCGGAACCGATCGTCCTCGATCGCCTCCGAGACCATGACTGCTTGGCCCCCCTTGGCCACGTCCGCAGCGATGCTGTTGCTGATCTTGAGTTCGGGCGATCCAACGACTTTGTCGTCGAGGTTACGCCCGTGACGGAAACTGAACGTGCCGTCTGGCCCGCGCAGCATGATGAAGCCCCGCTCACCGCGCGTCGCCTCGACGACCATTCCGGTCACGAGCTCGATCACGTGGTCCATGTCGAGCTCTTGATTGACGAGGCGTTGGACCATGGACAGGATCGTCCGTCCCTCCCGGGAGAGCATCATCTCGTCGATTTCGCGCAGCTCGCGGCTCGTCTCGTCGTCGACGGTCTCGTCGGCCCCGCCGAAGCTAAACACCTGGTTGGGACCTCGCGCCCGGGCGTTGTAGAGCGCTTCGTCGACGCGGCAGATCAGCGCGTCCTTGTCCTTGGCGTCGCGGGGGAAGAGCGCGATTCCAGTCGTCAGCGTCAGCTCGATCTTCTCGTCCTCGAACTCGAACCGGTGCCCCTCGACGGCGTCCGCGATCCGCTGGCTCGTCAGGAGCGCCCCATGCTGCTCGGTGTCAGGGAGGAGGATTTCGAACTCGTCACCGAAGTAGCGGGCCACGATGTCGACGTCGCGGACGTTGCGAAGCAGGAGGCTGGCCACCTCGCGAATGATCTCCTTGGCTGCCTTGGGTCCGTAGAGCTCTCGAACCAGCTTGAACCGGTCGATGTTGATCTTGAGGAGCGCTAGTGGACGAGAGTGGCGAAGGCCACGCTTGAGTTCGGTCTCGAGTTGGGCCGTGAAAAAGGTGTGATTGAAGAGGTCGGTCAGCGGGTCACGGAGGGATTCGAGGGAGTCCTCGGACCCTTCCGTAGCCTCACTGGGGACGGTCGAGCCGCCCAGCGTTCCAGCGACCGGCGCGGGAGGCGTCGGAAGGGAGCGCGGAGCGTTCGCGGTCACACCGCTGGCCTCCAAGGCCTGCTCAGCCTCGAGCGAGACCTCCGAGGCGAGGCGAATGATCTCGCGAGCCAGCGGTTTGCTGACGTAATCGACCCGGAGATCTTCAGGCAACGCCGCCCAGATTCCTCTCACGTGGCTGGCAGCATCTCGAAGATCCTGCGCGGCCTGAATCGTCTCGCCCAGCTTTCGCCGCGCGAGCCCTCGTTCCAGGAGCGCCGCTGCACGCGACTCTCCCTCTTTTACGTCCTCAGCTTCACTCACTGCTCGCTCCGCGGAAGTCAATGCTTCTTCGTAACGTCCTTGATCAACACGAGCCCGCGAGAGAGCGCGCAGCGCCCACCCTGCGATCAACGTGTCACCTGTCATTTTGCTTGCCTCGAGCGCGGCTTGCGCCCGCTCCCAGGCCATCCCGGGCTCGCCCGAGAGCTGAGCCCGCTCCGCGAGGAGGAGGTCCAGGCGGGCTCGGAGTCGGCGCCGCGAGCCGCTTCGCAGCGACCGCTCGGCAGCCTCTAGGGACGGACCCGCGAGCTCCAAGAGCTGGGTTGGGTCCCCGTCTCGAACCGCCAAGCCGCGGGCTTGCGCCAGCCGAGCTGTTGCGAGGCCGAGCTGAACCTCGGGGCGAATCAAGCTCAACCCGAGCTCACCCGACCGCTTATCCGCCATTTCGAGGAGGGTCACAGCTCGCGGCAATTGTCCTAGGAAGACGTGCAACCTAGCTAGCGAGAGCAGACTCTCGATCTCAAGGTGGGCGTCCTCGACTTCGTGGGCCAAGTCGCGAGCTCGACCGACTTCGCCGAGCGCCCCCGCCGGCTCGCCACGGACGAGGTGCACCG
>JAESQQ010000849.1 GCA_016765095.1 Planctomycetota bacterium
CGGCCCCCGCGAGTCGACCGACTGTGACCCCCTGCGACACGCCTTCGTAGGGGCGGGGTTTACCCCCGCCCGCTCCCCAGATCGTGCCGACCGGCCTCTCTGGAGCCTCCCCCGCGTTTGACCTTTGCATCACTCGGCGCGGGTGACTCCCCGCTCGTCGAGGAGCTTTAGGAACGCGATCCGTTGCGTCTCGTCGTGCACGGGGACTCGGATCGCTGCGAGCCGGCTCCCGTGTTTGTAGAGCGCGACGTGCTCGGTGCTGTCTCGGTAGGTCTCGATCAGGACCCAGGAGACTCCCTCGACGACTTCTCCGCCGGTCACGAGGCCGAGGAGGTCTGGGGCCGCGACGACCACGCCTGAGGTGTAGCAGGCGGCGCGCGCCCGTCGCAGGCGGAGCGGGACGGTCAAGTAGCGGAGGAGGGAGAGCCCGACGATCGCTCCAATGATGACGAGGACGGTCGCGTCCTCGTTGAGCCATTGGGCGACGTCCCCGCCTCCGGTTCCTCTGTTGAGGGTCGCCGCTCCGAGCACGCCCATGCCGGCTAGGAACACGGCGAGCCCGACCTCGACGGCGTGCCGGGTCTGGGGTCGCCTCCAGAACTGGCTCAGGCGAGACCCCGCAGTCGAGGGGCGCGACCAGATCGGGGGCAGCGGCTCCCCTTCTCCCTTCGGAGTCCCGGTCTCGAACAGGAGTCGGACCGGCTCGTCGTTGAGGACGTCGTCGGGTGTCTGCGAGTTATCGTCCGGTGTAGACAGGGGCGCGCTTCTCCATGAAGGCTGCGGCTGCTTCAGCCAAGTCCTCAGACGCGAGGAAGGCAGCGTTCCAAGTCGCGACGTATTCGAGGGCGGTGGCGATCGGCTTGCCCTCGCCAAACTCGAGGACCTGCTTGATCCCCCGCACGGCGAGCGGGGAGTTGGCGGCGATCTCGGCGGCCAAGGCGTAGGCGGCCGACCGGGTGGCCTCGGGGGTCGGGTGCACGGTGTTGACGAGCCCGATCTCCTGAGCGCGCTGGGCGTCAATGTCCTTCCCGCTGTAGGCCAACTCGCGGGTGTGCCCGGGTCCAATGATCGCGGGTAATCGCTGGAGACTGCCGAGGTCGGCCACGATCGCGACTTTGGCCTCACGGAGCGAGAACTGCGCGTCGGCCGAGGCGAGGCGGATATCGCAGGCGCTGACGAGGTCCAGTCCGCCGCCGACGCACCAGCCGTGCACGGCGGCGATCACCGGCACCGGGCAGTGCGCGATCGCTGTGAAGCTGGCCTGCCAGGCATGGATCGTGCTCAGGAGGATTCCCCGCGTCGTCGCGCCGCCACCTGCGAAGAGCGGGCCGAGCTCCGTGAAGGTCGCCGGGAGGTCGAGTCCGTAGCTAAAGCACTCCTCGGAGGAGTGGATCACCACGCAGCGCAGCCCCGCGTCCTCCGCCAGCTCCTCGAACACCCGCCGGCAGGCGGGGAAGAAGCTGGGGGGCATGGTCTTGGTCGTGATCGTGACGGTCGCGATCCCGTCTTTAACGCTGCTCTCGATCATGGAGGCCTCCTCGTGGCCCGCACGATAGCGCCAGCCAGGCCGCTGGGGGCAGATCAGCTCCGAGCGGTTGGTTCTCATGTGAGAACCCGCTGCCCGGTCTGTTCTCGTGCGAGAACCCGGTGTGGTTACGAGTTCATGTGAGGGAAGGTCGAGTCAAGATCACTGCGGAAGACCTGGAGCAATCGTCAGGGACGAGCCTTTCGAACAATGTTGAGAAGAATGGAAGACAACATGCCCGCAAGGACTTCCCGGACCTGTAGCTGGGGTGTCTGCGGGATGGGACGATGGCATGGGGATGCGCAGTAGGTATTGCCGCGACCGTTGAAACCCGCGACGCAAGGACGCTGCAATGAGCTCTACCTATCCTTCTGCGGTGCTCTGCAATGTGGTTGTTGACCCCTCGGTGCCGGTTGAAACCCTGCTTCACGCGACGATGGATGTCCTGGCCGAACGCGAGAGTTTCGTGCCGCACAGCTGGACCTTCCTGGCCGAGGCGATTGCAACCTCCATTGATCAGGCCGAACGTCCGGGTATGCCACCACGCGATGCCGTCATCCAATTTGGCGAAGCCGCCTTTGCCGGTGGGTTTGCCATAGATGGCAAGGCCGATGACGGGATTACCGTCAAGCCTCCGTCAGGTGATCGCCGAGCAGTCGTCATGGGCGATCTCAAAGAGGGGTGGTGGCTGTTTGAGCGGTTTTGGATCGAAGCCAAGACCACTGACGCCGAGTGTGTTCAGAGCGTGGCCTGCCTCTGCCAGATGGTGCGCAAGCTGGCACAGCAGGTGCCACTGGTGGGGGCCGAGGTTCGGCGTCAAAGCGATAGCTATCTGGGACCCATTCCGCCGCATGCCGATCCTGATCTGGTGATGGCCTGCGTACAGACCGACGACATAGCTCGAGACTACGCCGACCCGGACGCCTATTGGGAATCCTGGGACGTCGTCCAATATCTCGGGCAAGGGCTGGCGCTGGTGTCGCGCGGCGAAGAGATTGCCGATGAAACCGAGTTCAAGGAACGGGTCATGAATGCTGCCTTCACTATGGGGCGTGCTGCTCAGCCTGGGTTGACGAAGTACTATCTGGCCGAACCTTCAGCGGACGAAGCCGAGATGCTCAAGGCGTTTCCGCGATACTTGCGACAGGTCGGCTATGACCTCGCGAGCAAGACCCTGGAATTCACCGCCTTTGTCCCCGAGGACGACCGGCTGAGCCCGGCGGATCTGTTTGGGATCCTGGCGTTTCAAAGCAGTGGAACGGCAACTGGCGGCGCGGTCGACAAGGTTGTCGTCACCTTCCCCAGCCGCGCCATGGCCGAGCGCGAGGCAGCGCCGCTACGTGACATGGGGGATGTGGCCGTGCAATACCTGCAACCCGATGGCAGCTGGGTCGCACTGACGGTTTAGGCCGGCTGTTTTCGGAATCACGGCAGCCGAGCAGGCCATTCGGTTCAGCTGCGACTCCAATCCTCGCGGCTGACGAGGCTCCGCTCCACCACGACCGTCGCCCCGTCAGCTACGCGCCGGACGGTCTCGGCGCTCAGCGAGCCCCCGTCTCCGGCAGCCCGCCGCGGCAGAACGGGGGACCGTGTGGATCAGGAGTTCCTGACGGCCCGCGGGGGCGCCCGCCCGAGGTGGATAGACGAGGGCTTCGGCGAACCCAATCGTTCTCGGGGCGGTTCTGCCGCGGCAGAATCGGGGACCGTGTGGATCAGGAGTTCCCGACGGCCCGCGCTACTCAAGGGTTGAACGAGACGGTTGGTTCTCGCATGAGAATTCGAACCGGGTTGGATCTCGTGTGAGAGCCCGGTTGGTTCTCGTGAACTCAGAGTCTCGCGCGGTGGGGCTTGCCTGAACTTCAGGGAACTTGGAGCGTCCTAGTTGCATGCGGTTCGCCGTCTTCGTCTTCTTCATCCTCCTTGTCGGCTCGATTGTTTACCTCAGGTCTCTCGGACTTGACGCTTCGCAGCGAGTTGCCCTTGAGAAGCGCCGCCTCGCGGCGGGCCTGACCCAGAGGCCGACGTGATCGTCGCAGCGCTCTCGTGCCGAGCCGGTGCTGAAGGGCTTGAGGTGTTGCTCGTGACGTCGCGTCTCGACGGATCGTGGGAGATCCCAGCGGGGTCGGACCAGGACTCAGCGCCTCATGCCGCCGTCGCCAGGCTAGCCTTCGAGACGAGCGGCGTCCGAGGGCGCGTCGCAGAAGACGCCTGGGGCCATTGCACCTCTCGTCGCGGGTCGAGGTCCGTCGCGATCTACTTGCTCAAGGTCGAGCGGGAGGTCGAGTTCTTTCCCGAGCGTGGAAAGAGGCGACGGGAGTGGGTCTCCCTGGCCGAGGCTCAGAGTCGACTCGCCCACTCTCCTGACCTGGCCGTCCTCGTCGGGTCCGTACGACTCGAATCCCTGCCTCCCACGATTTCGCTCGGGGACGGGCCTTCTCTCTGGGAGCGAACGCGCGGGGATTCTCCCGTGGTGTGCCTCGACCTCGACGACACGATCTTGGGTCGCGGAGACGAACCCTTGCCGGGCGCCGTGGCCGCCTGCGAGGTCTTGGTCGAGCGGGGTTGCCGGCTCGTCGCGTCCACCGCGCGTTTAGACCCGATCTGGGCTGGAAGCCCGCGAGAAGGGAAAGTCCGCGAGGTTCTTGCGCGCTGCGGATTCCCAATCGAGGAGGTTTTTGTGGAGGTTCCTTCGGCAGATCTTTACGTGGACGACAAGGGGTGGCGCTTTAGGGGCGACTGGGAGGAATTGGCGGACGTCGTTGCGGGACGCTTGGGGCGTGAGCGGCGACCGAGAGTCAGCCTGGCACTTGCGGGGGCGCTGATGAACTCAGACGAAGGGCCGACTCCGGGGGCCAGCCAGGCGCTCAAGCGTCTGCGACAAGGGCGCGTCGAGGTGATCGCGTCGCTTGGGAACTTTCGGCCTGCTGGAGCCTCACTCGGGGAGAGACTTGCCCAGGCCAAGATCTGGCTTGCAGAGCACGGCCTCGAGGTCGACCGAGTTCACCAGGGCAAGATCTCCTCAGGTCTCTATGTCGACTCGCACGCAGTCCCCTTCCACGGTGACTGGCGAGCAACTCTGCCTGAGGTTCTCAGGCGCCTTAGGAGGGGCCAAGGAATAACTTGAGGGTTTCGCGCCGGACTCGGCGTCGCAGGCAAGGCAGGCTGAGGGCAATCGTAGTGACTGACCTACGCGGCCCCTGCGGGATCTGCGCAAGACGCTCAGGCTACGTGACTTGAGGCGCTCAGCCCCCAAAGTCGGAGCGTGCGTTGTGAGACCCAAGCCGCGAGAGACGCGGTTCAGGAGTCTCCTCATGATTCGTGTCCTCCTTGCCCTCTGCCTCGCGCTGTTCCTAGGCCTGGTGTGGAGTCCGGGATCCGCGCTAGCGCCGCTCCCGACACCGCCCCCGGGACCAAGCTCGCGGCCCTCGCCGGACGTGGCGCCCGTTTCGTCGTCGCCGGACTGCGTCGGGAGCTGCTCTGCGGTCGCCGACGGGCCGAGCGTGGCTGAGCCGCTCCAGGTGCGCCGTTGGCTGAGCGACTTTCGGAGTCAGCCCCTGAGCGGGGAGAGCGCAGCCCTCGAGTCGCTCTTGTTCTACCGCGAGGCGACGCGCCGCGAGTTGGCGAGCGCCGGGGCGCTCGCGCTCGATCGGGGTCGGCTCGCGCTCCTCAAGCGAGAGGTGACCCGGGACGCGGTCTACCTTGAGGTTCGCGTTCGAGACGCCTCGGGGCGCGTCCGGCTCCGCCTCCCAAAGACGCAAATCGTCCTCGACCGTAAGCAGCACCTCGCGCTCGAGAACGACCTCGGCCAGGAGGTGGAGTATTCGGGCACGGTCAAACGCGTCGGGCTCGACCACCTCTGGGTTCGGTTGTGACTCGAGGGCGTCCACTTCGTGGGCGGACCGTGGTTCACGGTCGTTCAACAGAGCACTGATTCATGGAGTCGCGTCGGGACCCTTTGGCTGAGCGACGGCGATCACGCCGGCAAGGCCACGCTCGAGGTCCGCGTCCGGCTCACCCCCCCAATCACCAAGCGATAGGAGATCTCATGCGTCTCACCACAGGCCTCAGCGCCGCCTTACTCGCCCTGTTCTTAGCGGGTCCTCTCGCCGCAGACCCTTGCGGAATGGTCCCTCCTCTCTGGGAGGGCGAGGGCCCCGCGATCACCCGGGTCGGCGTCCAGCAGACCTACGTGTTCTACAAGGAGGGCGT
The DNA here is from genome assembly GCA_016765095.1 of Planctomycetota bacterium. Classification (GTDB taxonomy): domain Bacteria; phylum Planctomycetota; class J058; order J058; family J058; genus NORP233. The sequence continues at coordinate 5,735 of JAESQQ010000849.1, forward strand.
CGAGAGCTTCGTGATCCGCCCGGGCTTTCAGGGCAAGGTCGACGAGTTCGGAATGCTGATTCCCTTCCCGTCGGTTCCCACGATCCGAAAGGTCGACGACGACATTTTCGGGCACCTGGCGCTCGCGGTGGATCCCCCCAAGGTCGTGGTCGATCTCCGTCCGCAGCGCAGATACGCGCGAGTGCTCTCGGCCGACGTGGACGAATCGAGCCGGAACCTCCAGTTCGAGGCGGGCGCCATGCCGGGGCAGGTCGTGGTCCTCAAGCAAGAGGCCGTCGGCATGTATGAAGTCGCGGTCCTCTCGGCGGGCAGCGCCGGGGCGCTTGGACGCTGGATGGAAGACCACGGCTACCACTACCCAGACGGCATGGACACCGTGATCCACGACTACGTCAAGCTCAAGTGGTGTTTCGTAGCCGTCAAGGCCAAGGTCGGCAAGAAGCCCGGCGTGACGCCCCACGCCGGAATGCGTGAGGCGAAGCCGAACCTGCCCAAGGGCGCGACCTTCGACGGAAACGTCCAGGCCATGGGCTTTCGCTTTCGGACCCCTGAGCTGGTCGTTCCGATGCGCCTCTCGGCGTTCAACGCCGGTGAGTTGAACAACCGGATCTACCTCCTGACCGACCGGCCCCAGAAGATCGAGGGGATTCCCGAGGAGTTCGTCGTCAAGCAGCTCCCGGGAAGAGTCTTGCGGGGACACGTGACTCAGCTCCTTCCGCTCCAGATCCTAGGCGGGACGATCGACGACCTCTCCCCGAACCGGATCAAGTCACTCGCTGCGCAGCGAGACCCAGAGCCCAAGAACGGGCTCGCCAAGGTCTTGTTCGCGGGAGACCTGGAGTCGGTCCGGCTCGACTCGTTGATCTTGCCGCACGAGGAGGCGGAGAAGGAGCTGCTCAAGATCGGAGAGCGCCTCGGCCTTCGCGGCGAAGAGCTCGACGCGCTTCACCGGAGCGCGCTCCAGGCGGCGCGGCGCGCGTCCGTCGAGCGGAGCCTCGCGGCCCTCGATCACATGACGCTCACGATCGTAGAGGGGAACTTCCCCCGCGAGACCCTCGCCAAGGACAACCTTCACTTCAGCGAGTTCATTCGCAAGGACCTCGACGCGAGCTTGTTCCCGGCCCCGATCCTGATCAAGGCCCAGGCGCAGGACGACATCGTCAGCGCCACGACGCCCCTCCCTCGCGATCCGCACGTCATGCGGACGCCTGAAGTCCCCGAATTCCGCGGAATGTGGACGGCGATCGCCTGCGTCCTCGGCCTGACCTTCGTCTGCGGATTCATCGCCCGTCGCCACGGCGTCTAAACGGGAGGTCACGATCATGAGCGGTCACGTGGAGCGTTGTTGCCGGCATAAGAGCTGGTCGACAGTGACCGCTCCCGATCGTGCGCTCCCGTTTACTAGATCCTCAGAGGACGTGCTGGCCCCTCCGAGCCCTGCGATGCAGCTAAGACCATCTCTCGACACCCAACTCTTCCTAGTAAAGCGGAGCACGATTCTGAGCGAGGTCGCCGTCCAAGCGAAGGGTAGTCGTGAGACCACCCTCGTGGGCGACCTCTCAGAATCGTGGCCTCCGGTTTAGGAGCACCTGAAATGACTTATCGAACTTCTCTCCGCCGTGTCGGCGGACTCTTGGGCCTGGCAGCAGTCCTCGCCCTGGCCCCTCACGCCGAAGCCGACCCCTGCGGAATGGTCCCGCCACTCTGGGAGGGCGAGGGCCCCGCAATCACGCGGGTCGGTGTTCAGCAGACCTACGTGTTCTACAAGGAGGGCGTCGAGAGCATCGTGATTCGCCCCGGGTTCAGCGGCAAGGTCGATCAGTTTGGAATGCTGATTCCCTTCCCGACCGTCCCCGCGATCCGCAAGGTCGACGACCAGATCTTCCCCCAGCTCGCAATGGCCGTGAACCCACCGCCGGTCGTGGTGCACTGGCCACCGGCCATACCCATGAGGCAGCTTCGGCGCAACGTGGTGAGGTCTTCGGGGGGTGGAGGCCTCAAGTTCAGCAAGAAGAGAGTCCAAGTCCTCAAGCAAGAGGCGGTCGGAATGTATGAGGTCGCGGTCCTCAAGGCGGGGGGCACAGAGGCGCTCCAGCTCTGGATGGAGGACCACGGGTATCGCTACCCCGAAGGCATGGGCGCGGTCGTGGGCGACTACATCGAGCTCGGCTGGTGCTTCGTGGTGGTCAAGGCCAAGGTCGGCCCCAAGAAGAGCGTCACTCCTCGACCCGGAATGCGCGACGCGCCGAGCGACCTTCCCCAGGGCGCGGCCTTTGACGGCAACGTCCAGGCGATGGGCTTTCGGTTTCGGACGCCCAAGCTCGTGGTCCCAATGCGCCTCTCGGCCCTCAACGCGGGCAAGCTCCTTAACCGCGTCACGATCCTGACCGACGGGCCCCAGCGGATCGACGGGATCCCTGCAGCTCTGATCAAGGAGCAGCTGACCGGCAGCCAGCTCTACGCGAATCTGACCGAGCCGCTCCCGCTCAAGCTCGTCGGCTCGAGCGACTGGTCGAAAGTCCCGGCCTCGGTCCTGGCGAGCTACGAGCTGCGGCGGGACCCCAAACCCAAGAACGGGCTCGCGAGGGCTCTGTTCGCATCAGACCTCGAAGCCGTCCGCACGAACCGATTGGCGCTTGCCCACGAAGAGCGTGAGAAGGAGCTCCTCAAGATCGGGGAGCGCTTGGGCCTTCGCGGTGAGCAGATCGACGCGCTCCACCGCGAGGTGCTCGCCGTAGAGCGTGACGCGGCCGCCGACCGGAGTCTGATCTCACTCAAGCGCATGACCTTGACCGTGATCGAGGGCGACTTCCCCCGCGAAGTCCTCGCCCGAGACAACCTGCACTTCAGCGAGTTCGTGGCCAAGGGCCTCGACGCCGAGAGCTTCCCCGTGCCCGAGCAGATCAAGGGCAAGGCCCGGCCTCCTGCAGAGCGCGCTCCCAACAAGAAGAGCGCCGAGCAGTCCAAGGATCAACGCCACGGGTCGCTGCCCCGAGTCGGGGCCGGCCTCGGCTTTGGCTTCCTCGCACTCCTCGGCGTGCTCGGGTTCGTGACGCGACGCGACGACCTCCTGATCCAGGTCCTCGTCGCCACGGGCCTCCTCGCGCCTTCTCCCACAGCCACTCCCCCCCCGGCCACTCCCCCCACGCCTGACTCCTCCCAGAGCGAGTCTCCCCAGAGAGGCGCCAAATGACGTTCTCAGCGCAGCCACTCGCCCTCCTCTTTCGTTCCACCTCTACCCCCAGGAGTCGACCCGTGAAGCAACGACGCCCCCTGTTCTTCGTCTCCTCCTGCGCAGTTTTGCTCGGGCTCACTTTCCTAGCCCTCCCAGCGCAGGCTGACGGCAAGCGCCCCGACGGGGACATAGCGAAGCTCTCCGATCCCGCCGAGGCTGAGGCTGCCGTCGACCGCCTCGTCAAGTCGTGGGGCAAAGCGGCGGTTCCCCACCTCCTGGGCGAGGCCCTTGAGGGCCAGAGCATGAGCGCTCGAGGCTGGGCGATCGTCGCGTTGAGCGAGATCGGCGGGCCGGACGTCGTCAAGCGACTAGACGAAATGCGGCAGGACCCGAAGCTCCCCAAGCTGGTCCAGACTTGGGCGGCTGCAGGCCGGATTCGGCTCGCCACGAGCACCAGCGAGCTCCAGCGACTGAGCTCGATCGCGGCCCAGCACCCAGCCGTGGCGCGTCCGATCGCGCTCCGTTTGATCGAGGCCAGCGGGGACGACCCAGACGCGCTCGGCACGATCCTCGAGCTCGCGAGCCGCCACCCGGTGCTCCACCCGGCGCTCAAGAAGGCGATCACCGCCCGCGGTTCGAAGGGGCTGATCAAGGTCCTCGTGACGCACTCCAACCAGAGCACGCGCCGAATTGCTGCCTCCTACCTCGGCTTGCTCGCTAGCCGCGGAGACAAGACGGTCGCGAGCGGCGTGATCGCGGCCTATGGCTTCGATCGAAAAGCGGCCTCGGTCCCCTGGAAGGGCGGTCCGCTCTTCCTGCCGGGGATTGCGTGGAGCAAGGACGACGCGCGGGCCTTGGTCGCCGAGCTGGTTCGCTGGGTCGTCTGGTCGGAGGTCCACAACCGGGCGGATCTCCTCCGCCAGTTGCACAACAACCTCCGCAGCATTGGTCTCGCCAACGTGGCCGGCTACCGCCCGAATTGGAGCAACCAGAGCGCCAAGGGCTGGCTCACCAGCTGGAAGGCGGTCGTCGGGCAGGCAGGAATCGACGCGATCCTCAAGGAGCAAGGCCTCGAGAGCGACGGCCGCTTCCGCTAAACGGAAGTTCACAAATCGAGCTTTGGCCGCTCAAGGACTTGCTTGAGATCGAGCGCGACCCCGGCTAGCCGACCGAGCCGACCGAGTTGCTTCTCCGGGGGCCCAGGTCGTGGCTTCTGCTTCCCGATCGGCGAGGGGAAAGGGTCTCGGCCGACCTCAGCGCCGGGGCGAGGGGCGGGTTGGAACCATCCAGCCCCGGCATGCGTGTTGAGGACATGAGAGTTCTCCCCTGCTTCGCCGTATTGCTGTCGCTCGTTGGTTCCGTTCTGGCCGGCGAGAAGGGCCCACGGGAGATCCTCCCCTTCCGCGACACGGCCGAGTATTGGGTCGTTCGAGAGGCCGACGGCTTTTGGACGGAGCCGGTTGGCGACGGAGCGACAGACCTTCCCTTGCCCATTCTCGCCTGGCGAATGCTTGCGGCACGGAGCGACGCCAAGGAGGCCTTCGCTGCGCTCCTAAACGAAGCGGGACCGAGCGGAAAGCTCTACGCCCTCTCTGGGCTGTGGATCGCGGACCCCAGGGCCTGCAAGCTCGCGCTGCCGAAGCTGCTTCCCCTCCTTGCTCACAAGGACCCCCGAGTTCGGCGGTGGTGCTTGTCCGCCCTCGCGTGGGGAGGCGTCGAGGCTCTTGAACAGGAGGTTCAAGTGGTCGTTCCGTCCGTTGCCAAGCTCCTGCGCGACCCGCACCCGAGGGTCCGAGCCCAGGCGCTTCGAGTTCTCGGCTACTTCGGACCCTGGGCAGGGCGGGCGCGCTCGGCGATCTGGACCGAGCTCTCGCTGATCCCCGCAGAACTGCGGCCCGAGGAGGAGGACGAGGAGGAGGAGGAGGAGGAGGAGGACGCCTGGGACCGGTGCGAGCAGTTGGTGCGGTTGCTCGGGCGGATCCGGCCACCTGCTCTCCTTGAGGCCCGCCAGCTCTTGAGGCACCCCAATCCTCGTCTGGCCGCCCGCGCGGTTGGCATACTGTCCGCCCGGGGTCCCACTCCGGCCCTCGGCCAAGAGCTCATGGAGCTGCTAAAGGCCCCGCGAGCGGCGGTCCGTTTCGCGGCCCTCCAGGGCCTGATGGAGCTCGGGGAACGTCTGCCTAGCGCCGCCCTGGCTCCTCTCGAGGGGCTCCTGGGGTCTCAGGAGGTTGACACGCGAGAGCTTGCCGCAATGGCTCTGGGGGCCGCAGGTCCCAAGGCGAAGGGGGCGATTGGGGCGCTGGGTAAGTGCCTTGGGGACCCTGCTGGCTCAGTCCGAATCGAGGCCGCCGCGGCTCTGTGGTCGATCTCTCGGCGAGCCGAAGGAATCCCGGTGCTTGCGAGGGCCGCAGCGACGGGGGGGTGGAGAACTCGCTTGGACGAGATTGCTCAGACGCCGGAGGGCCGGCGCGCCCTGATCGTATTCGTGGCGAGGCCAGACACCTCCTCCGCCCACGCGACCCAGGTGCTGTATGCGATCGGAAATGCGGGGGCCGAGGCGAAGGACGTTCTCCCTGCACTCCGTCGGCTCTCCCTGGTGCCGGGCGCTATCCAGCTCCCAGCTGCCTGGGCTCGCCACAAACTGACTCGCGAATTCGCGCCTCTTCTCGCGGCCCACCGAGCGCGGCTGAGGGGCGAGGACGTCGAGCAGATCTGCGCGTCTGCCAAGGCTCTCTGTCGGTTTGGCAAGCGAGCCGGGCCAGCCTTGGGCGATCTGGTGGCGGCCTTCGATCGAGCGCCGGCGAGGCTCGCGGGGCCGATCGGGGATCTCTGTCAGAAGCTGGGCCCCGCCGCGACCAAGGCGGTTCCTGTCTTGATTCGCTGTCTCTACCTCAAGAAGCGGGGCGATCGGGCGAGGGCCTGCGAGGCGCTCGAGGCGATCGGGGCTGAGGCCCGCCTGGCCCTGCCGCGACTCTTCGTTCTCGCTGAGCTGAAAGAGAAAGACGACAGGTGGTGCGCGTTCAGAGCGACCCGCGCGATTAAGGCGATCAAGGAGGACCTGGAGCGGGTGTCCCCGCGCTAGTTGTAGCGATGTGACCGCCGCCTGAGTCGGCCGAGCGCTCTTCCCCTCCACTGTAGCTCCCCCTCGCGCGCTCACCGCCCTCTGTGCTTCAATCGGCCCACGGGTCGCCGAGGCTCGCAGAGCGAGGGGCTGGAATGCACGAGCGAAGACTTCTTCAACAGAAGCGTCGCTTTATGAAGAGCTACTCGATCTGCCCTTGTGACGGTCGAGTGGTCGACGAGAACAACGAGGATTGGAGCCTCGTCAAGCTCATCCGGCGCGAAGACAAGCTTCGCTCCTTCACCCTTCAGCAGAACAGGGCCAATGAGGTAGGCGCGCTCTCCCTCTCCGAAGGTCCGGCCGACAGGCACAACATGTGGTTCTTGCCCTGGCTCCCGGACCACGTCGTCGCGATGCGGATTCCTGCTGGTGGGCCAGACCTGTTCTTCACAGCCGCGATCAACGGCTGCTCGGTCTTCTTCGCGGGCAACCCTGCGTGGCCCACGGTCTACCACGCAGGGACCGGGGGCTCGATCAACGCCATCAAGTTCGGCAAGCATGAACTCGCTAAATCGTCCAAGCTGATCAAGGCGGCGAAGAAGGAGAACTCAGCTCTCTTCTGGCGGCAGCTCCTCTACCGAGTCGATCCCTCGACAAAGATCAACGGAGCCTTGGGCGAGGTGAACAAGACGCACTACGTCAAAGACGGCACCGTCGGCTCCTTCGACGGCGCTCAGACGACTCACCGAGCGGATATCTATGAGGCGTTGCTCAGGGAACAGCATCCCGCCCTGGGGATTAGCCTCGTGATTCCCTGGGCGTCTGTGTTCGGCTTCCGAACCGAAAACAAGTGGGAGTTCTTTCTCCAGGAGAACTGCACCGTCCGCTACCGGGGCTTTGCGACCTCGGTTCCGATGGCGATCAGCAAGGTTTGGCCGACACCAAACGGCGAGCACCAGTTGGTGTATCAGCGAAATGAGGGGCTCGTGAGCCCCACTACGCTCTCGGACAGGGTCGTGGCGCTAACTGCCCACGGAATGCCGGTTCCGATCTAGTGGTCCGTCAGGGATCGATTTCCACAGTTGCTTGTCCTCGTCGCCGCTGGCAGCGTTGCTCGTCGGTCATTTACGCCCGGTAAACTCCGCTCCTCGCGCCTCGCCAGCAACGACGATGCCGGCGCAACTGAGAAAATCGCCTCCTGACACCCCACTAGGGGCCTCCGGCTCCACAAGCTCTGCGAACAGAACCTCGGCGCCTTGAAGAGTTGGGCCCGCGTCCTTCGCCCTCCGGCCAGAGCCCGTGGCATGCTCTCGCGCTGTGGGCGCTGCCCAGGAGGTCGATATGGCGGTGGTCGTTCGGAACCCTTACGACGAGAGCGTCGTCTGCGAGCTGGCGTCGGATCACGCGAGCCGAGACGAGATCCTGACCGGGCTCGTCGCCGCCCAGCAGGCTTGGCGGCAGGTCCCGCTCGCCGAGCGGGTGGCGGCGATCGAGTCCGCGCTTGAGCTGTTTAGGACCGAGCGCGAGGCGATCGCGCGCGACGTGACTCGCCAAATGGGGAAGCCGATTCGCGAGGCGCTCGGTGAAGTCGACACCTGCCTGACGCGCGGGCGGCACATGCTCTCGATCGCGGTCGCCTCGCTCCAAGACGAGGTCCTTCCCGAGCTGCCGGGGATCGACCGCCGGATCCGCCATGAGCCGCTCGGCGTCGTATTGAACCTCGTCGCCTGGAACTACCCGCTCTTGATCCCGATCAACGTCGTGATCCCGGCCCTCGCTGCGGGAAACGCGATCGCGATCAAGCACAGCGACAAGACTCCGCTCTGCGCGACGCTCTTCGAGCGGGCGTTTGGCGGGATCGGACCCGGTGGGCTGGTCAAGTCGCTCGTCTTGAGCCACGAAGAGACGGCCGAGTGGATCACGGACCCTCGGATCGGCGGAGTCGCGTTCACCGGATCCGTCGCGGGAGGGCTCGCCGTTCAGCAGGCAGCCCGAGAGCGCTTTGTAGGCGTCGGGCTCGAGCTGGGCGGCAAGGACCCAGCCTATGTGGCCGAGGACGCCGACCTCGACTTCGCGGTCCCTAACATCGTCGAGGGGGCCTGCTACAACGCAGGCCAGTCTTGCTGCGCAGTCGAGCGGGTCTACGTGCATGCTTCTCTGTACGAGGAGTTTCTGGCTCGGGCCGAGGAGGCCGCCAAGGGCTTCGTCCTGGGCGACCCGCTCCGTGAGGAGACGACGCTGGGCCCCATGGCGAGCCTCGCGGCGCTCGAGACTCTCGAAGCCCACGTGGCGAGCGCGGTCGCCGGCGGGGCCCGCTTAATCTGCGGTGGAGCGCGAGTCGAGGAGCGTTTCTTCCCCCCCACGATCTTGGCCGACTGCCCGCAGGACTGCTTGGCCATGCAGGAGGAGAGCTTTGGTCCCTTGATCGCGGTTCAGCGAGTCGACGACGACGCGCAGGCCCTCGAGCGGATGAACGACTCGCGCTTCGGCTTGACGGCTTCGGTCTGGACTCGCGATCCGGCTCGCGCCGAGTGGTTCGCCGAGCGCCTCGAGGCTGGGACCGTGTTCCAAAACCGCTGCGACTACTTGGATCCGGCCCTTCCTTGGACGGGCTGGAAGGAGAGCGGGCGCGGGGTCAGCCTCTCGCGCTACGGTCTCTTGCACCTGACCCGCCGCAAGGGGCTCCACCTGCGGAGGTGAGCTCGCCGTGCTCGGGCCACGAGGAGTCTCCTTCGATCCCCGTCAGCCCTCACCACAAGTATGATCCCCCAACGAACCGAGGAGTTGTCCTCGGGCCAAAGGAGACGACGTGAGCCTGGAGGACCTTGTCCACCGATTGGTCGAAGATCGGTCGCTCGAAGCGCTGGCCTTCTTGACCAGTTCAAACAACGACGACGTCTACGAGGAGCTGGTCGGGGCCGCAGGTCGCGTCCTGGCTGACGAGGGCTCCGACCCGGCCGACGACGAGATCGTGGACACGATTCGGCAGCGCTTGATCGAAATCAAGGCGACGGGCCCCCTGATCGACGCCCTCGGTTACGACTCCGATCCCATAACTCAGGAGTTCGCTATGGGTTGCCTGGCCGAGATCGGCGACATGGTGGCCTTCACGCCCCTGTTCAAGATCCTCGAAGAGGGCAAGGGTGAGCTGAAGGCGATCGCTGCGTCTCAACTCAGCTTGCTGACGAACTACGACTTCGGTCCCGACGCCAAGAAGTGGCGCGAGTGGAACGTGCGTCGCATGAAGGGACTCGCCGAGCAGGAGGTGGAGGACGCCGAGGAGAATGCCCGCCGCCTAAATCTCCGCCTCAAGGGCACCAAGGTCACCGACCCGAACTAGCTGGACGGCCGAGGCGGGGCCACTGGCGCGTCCGGCGGGGTCTCGCGCTGCTCCTGGCGTAGACTCGCGGGGTGAGGATTCAGATCAGCGGGCGGGGTGCGGCGATGTGCCCCTTTTGCCGCGACGACTTAGGCCAGCAGGACGCTTCGCCTTGTCTGCGCTGCGGCGTGCAACTCCACACGGAGTGCGTCGAAGAAGTCAGCATGTGCCCCGTGATGGGCTGCGGCGGGACCTACAAGGTGGTTCGCAAGATCCGCCGGAGGGCCCTTCGGGCCACGCCTGCGGCGGAACCTTCCTGGGGAGGCCGCAAGGGCGTCGTGGCCGCGTTCGTGATTCCGGCCGTGATCCTGATTGGGGTTGGGGTGTTCGGCAACGACACCAAGGCCGAGCGGAAGCACGCGCGGAGACAACAGCAGAGGGCGGCGAAGCGCGTCACGAGGACGGTCCTTGAGGTCCGCGATCAGAGGCCCCTCCTGCTCAGTCAGTTTCGCTTGAGCGTCACCATGACGACTCCCGGCCGGATTCGGATTTCGCACCAGCGGGCAAGGAGGGGCAAATCGCTCCACCTGATCCTGCCTTTGGGGACGGTCCTCGAGGGCACCCGTCGCGAGCGAGGGGCCCGGGTCCCGTTCCGACTCGTGCTCCGCAAGGACCTCAACCACCAGACGAACCGTGGGTCCCTTGAGGTCGAGGCCCTCGTCCTTAAGGGAGGCCTGCTCAGCACGCACTACCACAAGAACCAGAGACTCGAGGTGTTCCGCGTCCCCGCAGGCGCCGAAGAGCGTCTCGCTGTGCGAGTTCTGACCGCGATCGAGGACGGGGCGCCGACAGCCGCTCAGAATGCCGTCCAGGCCACTCTCTTGATCGCGCTCGACGACGGGACTCGCCAAGAGGTCGTCGGGAGCCTCCCGGCTCGCCAGCAAGAGGTGGCTCTCCAGGGCGCTCAAGAGCTGTTCAAGAGCCTCCTCCCCAAACTGGGGCGGCGGAAGCGACGGGCGCTGAGGGGGTTCATTCCGCTCCGCAAGATCGAGGAGTATCTCCGCATGGACAGGGCCAAATTGTCCCGCTATGACGCCTTCGAGCCGCTGCGGGCTGCGCCTGTGAATTTCGGGCTCGAGCTTGAAGCCGTCGCGCACCACTTCGCTGCTGCCCGGCTGCTCCCGACCCAAGCGCTCTCCCTCCACACCTTGCACACGCGCCTTGGCTCGCCTGCGACGCTCCGCTTGGCGGACGTCTTCCAGCGGCTCAGGCGGGCTCAGACACTCTTCGAGCGGCTACTCTTGATCGAGCACATTCGTAAGCTCCAACCCCTCCTGGGCCGTGGACTCGCGATCGTTCACATCGAGGACGGACTCCTGAGGACTCCCGCCGCCCGAGGCGCCGCCGCGCAGGGGTTGGCTTCGTGGAAGGTCGTCGCCGGCAGAGGCTTCATGACCCGCAATGCGGGAACTGCCCAGACCTTCGGTTCTGTGATCGAGGCCGAGGTCAACGCGAGAGCAGAGCTCCTCAGGAAGCTTGAGTCGGACGCCGGCGGGGTCGATCGGCGCGCCGGTCGGGCTCTCGAACTCCTCGCGGCACACGCCCCGCACCATCCCGCGCTCGAGCGATTGATTCACCAGGCCGCTGGGTCGACGTCCCAGCTCGCTCGGGCGGCGGCACGAGCGGAGGTGTGGTGCGCCCGCGCGAGCGTCGAGCGCGACGCCCGCCACCTGGCGCCCTTGGCCTCTCAGCCCGGGGACGCTCGACAGGCCGCCATTGGAGAGGCTGCCCGCGTTCTGCGGCCCAAGCAACGAGAGCTGCTCTGGCACGCCTTGATCGAGAAGGAGCGCTCATACTCCGACCTCGAGACCGCGTTCGTGGGGCTCGCCGAGCGCGACCAACTCAACGTCGAGGATCTCGCGGCCTGGTGCGCGATCGCAGCCGCAGAGCCGAGTCACGCGGCTCTCCTCCTGGCGACCGTCGGCGACGAGCAAATCCGGGACGCCACGCAGCGGATCAAGTCCCTTGACCCGCGTGGCTGGCGTGGTCTTGCCGCCTTTCGCGTAGCTCGCGCGTCCGACCCAAAGGACGAGACTCGGCGCCTCTTGGAGAACGCTCGGGGCTCCGAGGCTCGCTTGGCCGTCCTAGACGCGCTCGTCGCCCGCGAACCTCTCGCCGGCACTCGGTTCGCGACGAGTCAGTCGTCGCAGGAAAACGTGGACTGGCGAAAGCGGGCTGTCGAGCTCTCGCTGAAGCACGTTCCAACGGGGGCCAGGCTCCGAATGATCCTCCGTCGCGCGCTACGGGATCGCAGCCTGGAGGTGCGCCGAGCCGCGATCCCGGGGCTGAAGGCACTCCGCTCCGACCCCTCGTTCTTGTACAGCGTGTGCACCTCTCGTCAGCCGGACCTGGCTCGGGCCGCCTTCTTCGAACTCTGTGCTGTCGATCCGAACGCCGCCCTCCGGGCTGCGACTCTCTGGACTCGGTCCCGCGATCTGGCCGACCCGAAGCTAGCGCTGAGCGTCGCGAGGGAGATTCTGCCCACTCGCCCCAGCCTCGCTCGTCAGATTCTTCGCTCGCTCCTCCGCAACACGCGGGCCCCCGAGCTTCGCGCAGAGGCGAAGCGACTCCTCGAGTAGCGTCCGCTCGCCTTGGGTGCGCCGGGTCGCGGACCCTTCGACCTTGTCACCGCTGCTCGAAGCAGGGAAGGTGGGTCCCCGCGGTGGCTCTCTCTGCACGAACATCAGCCTGGGCTTGGTCGTGAACCTCCCCCAAAACATAGGTCCGTATCAGGTCGTCCGGCTCCTCGGCCAAGGGGGCATGGGCGTCGTCTACGAGGTCGTGCATTCTCGCCAACCTGGCAAGCGGTTGGCCCTCAAGCTGATCCTCGCCGACGAGCCGCCTCCGGACGTCTTAACCCGTTTTCAGCGAGAAGCTGAGCTCCTCGCGAAGGTCAGCCACCCCAACATTGTCGGGGTGCTCGACTTCGCCTCGGACGCGGGCCGGCCCTACATGGTGTTCGACTACGTCGCTGGCGAGGACCTCCGTAGCCTTTGCAGTGCGTCTCCGATGGACCCCCAGCAGGTGGCCCGGATCGGGCGCGACCTCGCCGCCGCCCTCGATCTCCTCCACCGGCGGGGGATCATTCACCGCGACCTCAAACCAGAAAATGTGATCCTTCGCCCGGACGGGAGCCCGGTCCTCCTCGACTTCGGCCTCGCCCGTGAGCTCGACGCCGAGCGGTTGACCGTGACGGGCACGATCTTGGGGACCCCTTCCTTCATGGCCCCCGAGCAGGCCAACGGGCTTACGGATCTGGACGGCCGAACCGACGTCTATGGGTTGGGGGCGATTCTGTTCTTCCTCCTTCTGGGGCGTCCGCCCTTTCGCGGGACGACGCCTATGGGAATCCTCCGCCAAGTGCTCATGGAGGAGCCG
>JAESQQ010000850.1 GCA_016765095.1 Planctomycetota bacterium
CGCCTCCTCAGCAGAATCTGTGGGTGAATTCTGGCTCGGGGAGCTTGCCAAGCGTGTGGTAGAGGGCGGTCTCGACGCCTTTGAAGGTCCTGAATCCGAACGCCTTTCTGGTGGTCCGTTTCGCCTTGAGGTTCATGCCCTCCACACTTCCAGAGGAAACGGTCCCGTGGGCGTGAAACCAGTTGAGGATCAGCTCGCGGTGGCGGCGAAGCATGCCGGCGACCCTCTTCATGGGGTCGATCTGGGAACGCATGGCGCGGGTGCACCAGCGGTCGAGGAACTGACCGGCCCAGTAGGGGGACACGTATTCCCAGAAGCCCTGGAAGTCCTCCTTGAGGAGGTAGCTGCGCACCGCCCGGAGGTTGTATCGGACGAGGTCGGCCAGCTTGACCTCCTGGCTTGCGGTGAGGTTTTCCGGGCGCTTGAGCAGGCACCAGCGGCTGTGCTTGAGGATCGGCTCGTAGCCGTCGGCCTTGAGCTGCTTGACCTCCCCGGCTCGGACCTCGTCGATTGCCTTGCTCATGTGGGCCATAATGTGGAAGCGATCAAGCACGTTGAGGGCGTCGGGGGCCTTCTCGGCGATCACTTGAAGATAGGGCTTCCACATGTCACTCGCGACGAACTGGAGGAGTTCGCTGCGCTCCTTACCGAGCCAGCTGAAGAAGCGCTGGAGCGTCTCCGCCTTGCGACTCTCCCCGATCCAGAGCAGGCGCTTGGCGCCTTCATTGATCTGGTAGACGAGGGTCAGGTATTTGTGTCCTCGCTGCCACGCGATCTCGTCCACGCCGATCGCGGTGATCTCCGTCATGTCCATGTTTGCTCGTCCCCACGCCACGGCCATTTCGACGGAGCGGAACACCGTGTCCCAGCTCGTGCGGAACACCACCGCGACTTCGCTCCTCGTTCGCGGGCTCTCTCTCGGAGCGCAGGCCTCCTCTTTCTTCCTGGGTTCCTGGGTTCCTAAGAGATTCTTAGAAACCCAGGAACCGAGGAATCTTGCGCGCCCTTCGCGCCGACGCAGTTCCCTCCGGTTCTCGTGTGAGAACGCACCCGAGTGTCGCAACGCACAGTTTCGGGGCTGAGGGGGCTTGTTGCCCCCTCGCGCAGGGTGTCTTCTTGCAGGACGGCCACCCAGGCTGCCCATGCGCTCTCCACCGGTGCCAGCGAGTGTAGTCCCCCCCGGACTTATCAGCCGATCTTCAAGAATTCACCCACAGATTCTGCGGAAGACCCGATTCTCCAACGCTGAGGCGCTGAGGACGCAGAGATCGGGAAACCCATTCACGAGCCGGGTGATTCCCTCCTTCAGCACCGGGACGTTGAAGTTGAGGAGCAAGCCGAGGGGGCTCTGGCTGAGTCGCAGATACGTGAGGAGGTGTGCCTCGTGAATCCGGTGGATCTTCTTCACGGCCTTGACCTCGACGACGACGCGGTCGGCCCAGGCACCGGCCAGCCCTCAATTCGCCAGCAGGCTGGGAGACACACCCACAACGATTCGCTTGACTGTGTCCCCAGAACCGCCCGTGGTCCGCCAACTCAACGGTGCAAGAGGCCCTCGGCTAGAGAGAGGCCTCGGCTAGATGGAGCTGGTCGGCGCCTCGGGCTCGGGGGAGAGCGGCGGCTCTCGGACCTCGACGCCCGACGCCTCTCGGAGCGCGGCGGCCTGTCCTTCCTCGGACGCGGTCCAGGCTTTGAGCGCATCGGCCAACTCCCGCCCGCTCGCGAACCGATCGCCCGGCTCGCGACGAAGGAGTTTGAGCACGATGTCGGCCAATCCCGCCGAGAGCCCCTGGCGGAACTCACAGGGGTGGGGCACCTCTCCCGAGACGATCCGCTTGAAGATCTGATAGGGGACGACACCTTGAAAGGGTCTGCGTCCGGTGAGGACTTCGAACAGACTCACGCCAGCCGCGAACAGATCGCTCTGGGCGCTGGCCGCGCCGCCTTCGATCACTTCGGGGGCGACGTAGAAGCTCGTCCCGAGCGCGTAGCCGGTGTCGGTTAGGTCCGTCGCTTCTTGCTGGTGTTTGGCCAGGCCGAAGTCGACCAAGCGGACCGAGCCGTCGGAGAACCGGCGCACGACGTTGGCTGGCTTGACGTCGCGGTGGATCAAGTCGTTGTCGGTCAAATCTTGGAGCGCTGTTGCGACCTGCGCGAACACGTCGGCGCTGAGCGTTTCGGGGAGCGGGCCGTCGCGGAGCACGGTTCGGTCGAGGCTCTCGCCTTCGACGGCCTCCATGATGAGGAAGTAGCGGCCCGAGTCGTAGCCGTGGTCGATCACTTTGACCACGTTGGGCGCGTCAAGCGACGCCAGGACGCGACACTCGCGGAGGAAGCGTGCGACCGCAGTCCGATTGTCCGAGAGGCGCGGGGCGAGGACCTTGAGCGCGACCGGCAGCTCGTCTTCCCGGCGAATCGCGCGGTAGACCGTGCCCATTCCCCCGCGACCGTATTCGCCGACGACGCGATACTTGTCGAAGAAATACTGGGGACCGCCCTCGCCTGGGTCTCGGGAGAGTCGGACCTGGGTGTCCTCTTCCCCACCGAGCGCGGGAGCTTCGAACGCGCTGCTTCCTCCTCCCTCGATTTGCGGGAGGACTGGCTCGGACTCCTGGCGGAGGTACTTCCGCTCTCGGAGGAGAATTTGAATCTTGGCGAGGAGCTCGGCGGTTCGATAGGGCTTGACGAGGTAGTCGTTGGCGCCGGCCTCGAAGCCGGCCACGATGTCCTCTTCCTCGCTCAGAACCGAGACCAAGACCACAGGGAGCTGGCGCTTCCCGTAGTGCTTTCGCAGGGCACGAGTCAACTCGAGCCCGTCCATGCGGGGCATTTGAATGTCGGAGATCACGAGATCCGGTGGCGTGTCGAGGATCTTCTCGAGCGCGTCTTGTCCGTCGGGGTGCTCGGTGACCTCGAAGCCTTTGTGTCGCAGGAGTCGCGACGCGAAACGCCGCACGACCTCGCTGTCTTCGACCAACGCGATTCGGTCTGCCATCGGCGGCACGCTACCAGTTCTGAGGGGTATCCGCCCATTTGAAGGGGTGCGGATTCGGGTCGTGAGACGCCTCCAGCGCCGTGTTTGGCCTCGTCGAGTTCGCGTATCGAGGTCGCTCGCCGCTGCGCTTCGCCGCGATCAGTGAGCAGTTCTGTGGCCTGGAGGAATGGGGAGAGGAAGGGAGGCGCTCGGCTCGCTTCCGTGGCTGGGAGGAGGCCTGGGGCCCTCGGCCGTGGCTGGTCAACGTCGGTACGGGGCGGAATCGGCCGATCGACTGGTACTGTTGCGGGCTTCTGGACTACCTGAGGGACGCCAACGCGGCCCTCGCCGGGCAGCCGGCTCGGCATGGGCGGTCGCGACCCCTGGTCGCCGTTCACGCGATCGGAACGGGGCTCGGGGGAACGCGACACCGCAAGGCAGAGATGATCTTTGGCCAGCTGGAGGCGATGCAGGACTTCGTCGAGCAAGACGAGTGCGGCGTCGACTTGGTGTTCGTCGCTTTCGAGCAGAGCGCCTTCGCGGCGGCCCAGGCCTGGCGTCGGGGAGCGCAGAACGAGCGGGGGCTTTGGCAGGAGTTGAGCGCGGGGCAGCGCGACCAGGCTCGCGCGTTGGCCCAGCGAGCGGCGGGTGGGAACCTGGTCGCCTTCTTGGGGGCCGGCGTCAGTATTCCCGCTGGGCTCCCCGGCTGGGCGCAGCTCTTGGGCGAGGCAGCCGCAACTTCCCCCGAACTCGCGAGTCGAGTCGAGGCTCTGGCGAGCCTCGATCCGCTCGATCAAGCCCAAGTCGTGGAGCGCTTCGTGCCGACCCTCCGCGAGGGCGTGGCGCGCAGGCTCCGGCCAGGCCACGCGGCGCTGGGCCACACGCTCTTAGCGAGCCTCCCGGTCGCTGAGTTCGTGACCCAGAACTACGACCAGCTCTTCGAGCTCGCGGCGTCTGCGGCGGGGAATCCCGTGGCGGTGATCCCGGCCACTCGCGTCGCGGACGAGCAGCGCTGGCTCCTGAAAATGCACGGGAGCGTCGATCGCCCCGAGGAGATCGTGCTGACTCGCTCGGACTACCTTCGCTACGGCGAGCGACGGGCGGCCCTCGCAGCGATCGTGCAGGCGCTGCTGATCACCAAACACATGCTCTTCGTCGGGTTCTCGCTCAGCGATCCGAACTTCCACCGGATCGCCGACGACGTGCGCAAGGTGCTCCGTCCTGGGACCGAGGGAGACCCCTTCGGGAGCGTGCTGCTTCTCCTCGGTGACGATCTTAGAGAGACGCTTTGGAGCAACGACCTCAGCTTGATCTCCTGCGGTCCTCCCGGGGGTAGCGTCGCGGAGGCGGCGCGGGTCCACGACGTGTTCCTCGATTGCCTGCTCTTTGAGTCCTCGGCGTCTGCGGCGTATCTCCTCGACGAGGCCTATGAGCATGCGCTCTCCCCCGCCGAGTGCGAACTGCGCGACGCACTCTGGGACCTCAAGCGCTTCGAACCGGAGCTGGGCGGGACCCCGACTTGGAACGCGGTCGCGCGACTCCTCAAGAGCCTCGGCGACCCGACTCAGGCCGCGCGCCCCAGCCACCCCTGCCCGTCGCCGAAGGAGGACCCCGAGTCGGGTGCGCAGTAGACCGGAGCTATCCGGAGCTAACCGGGCTTTGCGGGCGGGTTTGCCGGCGCTGCAGGCGCCGCTGACTTGCGTCGCGCGACCAAGGCTGGGAAGCGGTCCGCGCTCATGAAGACCTCGGCGGGGAAGCGATACGTCTCGCCCTCGGCCGAGGGCGAGAGGCGCCGCTTGAGCACGAAGTCGAAGGTCAGCGGGTCGTAGTCGAAGAGCTCGTTGATCAGGGGCCGCTCGGCGGCGTCGAGGTAACCGAGGTCGACGAGGAGGCCGGTTCGAATCACGGGATCGATTGCGGGGAGGGGATAGTCCGAGCCGTTGGTCAGTCGGTCGTGGAGTTGCGGGGCGATCAGCGTCCGCCGGAGGGGATCGCGGCAGCGGTTGAACTGAGTCATGGCGCTGATCTCACCAAACAGCCGCCCTCGCCAGGCGTCGTGCTCCATCAGCCGCCGGAACAAGTCGTAGGAGGGGAGTTGGGGCTGCTCGCCCGAGGCGTTAGGCTTCGCGTCGAGGTCACGGTTGGTCCCGAGGCTCGCGCAGTGGGCCACAAAGACCGTGACTCCCGCCTCGAGAGCCGGGCGCAGCCGGAGCGGATTGCCGAGCTCCTGGGCCTCGGGGGCCTCGACGGCCTGCTCCTCTCCGGCGTGGCTGATCAGGACCAAGCCTCGTTCGGCGAGGACTTCGTAGATCCCCGCAGCGCTCTTGTAGAACCAGGTCTTGGCGTAGCGAATCGGGTGGCTGAGCGAGGTCGCGCCGGGGTGCACGAAGCAGCCCGTCCCGCCGGCGCCGAGGCCGATCACGTGCACGTGAGTGTCGATCACCCGCGCGGGATCGATCCCCTCCCAGGCGAGGCGAACGAGGGCTTGAGCCTCGCTCGAGAGGGTCAGCTCCTCGAGCTTGGGCGGGGCCGAGATGCAGCCCAGGGGCCCCGCGCCGAGGAGGGCCGCCGCGCCCAGCCCCCCAGCGGAGGACGTCACGCCGGGACGGGTGGAAGGGGAGCGGCACGTGGCTGAGCTTGGACATAGGGAGCGGGTCTCGGGTGAGGCGACGCGACGCCACGAGGAGGGGGCGCGATCAGTCTTCCTGGTCTTCGGGGCCGCCGCCGTAGCCGTAGCGGGAGTAGTAGTAGTAGTAGCTCGCCTCGTCTTGGCTCTGCTGGTTGAAGAGCAGGCCGATCGGCTCCCGACCCACGCGGCCGAGATCCGCGCGGGCGCGAAGCGCTGCGCCGCGGCTCGAGGTCTTGGCCGAGACCACGAGCAGGACCGCGTCGGCGTGAGGGGCCATGAGCGTCCCGTCGGAGACGGCCGCGATCGGCGGCGAGTCGAGAATGACTCGATCGAACTGGGTTCGGAGATGCGCGATCAAGCGCGCGAAGCGATCGTCGCGAGCGAGGAGCTCGCCGGGGTTGTCGCGCCCTCCACCCGCCGAGAGCACGACGAGGTTCTCAATGGAGGTGCTGGTCCAGAGGCTGCTGACGTCGGTGCGCCGCTCGGCGAGGGCCTCGGCCAAGCCCGGGCGGCGCTCCATGCCGAACACCCGGTGGACTCGGGGGCTGCGCATGTCTGCGTCGACGAGGATCGTCCGCCGACCGGCTTGAGCGGAGGCGATCGCAAGGTTGATTGAGCTGAGGGTCTTCCCCTCTCGAGGGACCCCGCTCGCGCACATCAAGACGCCGCAGCCCTCGTCGGGGTAGGCGCCCACGGCGTTGAGCTGGACGCGCGCCCGGCGGAAGCTCTCGGCGTAGACCGAGCGCGTGTCGCGGACGGCTAGCAAGTCGAGGTCGCTGATGTTGCGTTGCTCGGGGACCACCGCCAGGACGGGCAGGTCTAGGACGGTCACCGCGTCCTTGACGGTCCTCAGCTGATCGCTGAGGCGCTCCAGGAGGAGGGCCACGACGAGGGCCAGGGCCACTCCGAACAGGACGCCTAGCATCACGTTGCGAGGGTGGTTGGGGCTGACGGGGTAGAACCCGCTCGCTTGGTCGACAACTCGGGCGTTGGTCACGTTGACGCGGGAGTAGTGCGTCAACTCGTTGAGTCGCTTGGCGAACTCGTCGTAGAAGCTCCGGTTCGCTAGGACTTCGGCCTGGAGGCTCTCAAACAGCCGTTGGCGCTGAGCGAGGGCGCGACTCTCCTCGCGGAGGAGGCGCGATCGCTGCAGGAGACCCTGCTCCTCCGAGATCTTGGCGTCGCGCTGGCTCTTGATCCGGGCTCGAATCGTCTCAACCTCGGCTCGCAAGAGGAGCCTCAGCTGCTCGTGGCGCCCGCGCGCGGCCTTGACCTCGTGCCACTCCTCGCCGTACTTCTCCCGGAGCAGATTCAGGCTCAAGGCGGCGTTCGCGAGGTGGGTCCGGAGATCGTAGAACACCTTTTGGTCCACCAAGGGAACCGAGCTCTCGAGGGGGTGGCCTGCGTCGATCGCGCGTTGAATCGCCTCGAGCTCCGAGGTCAGCCGAATCCGATCGCCTTGAATTCGAGCCAAGGCCCCGTCGTTGACCTTGATCCGGAGGATCAGCAGCTGCTCGTGGGCCGCGAGCATGGGCGCCTGGCTGGGGTCGTTTAGGAAAGTTCGCAGGGCCTCCTCGCTCTTGCCGAGCTTCTTGAACAGGAGGTCAGCCTGCTCACCGATCTTGATTTCGGCGGTGCGGGTCTTTTGCCCCCAGAGAGACTCGAGCTGGGACTTGTAGGCGGCCGCCAGCGCGTTCGCGTAGCGAGCGCAGCGCTCTCCTCTGGGTGAGTGGTAGCTGACGTCGACTAGGTAGGTGCCTTCAACCGCGGTGACCTTGATTCCCGCTCGGAACAAGCGTCCGAGCGCCTCGGGCGTCGCGCCGGGTCCCAAGTCCAGCTCCAGCTCCTGAGCGATCTTGGGGTTCGACTTGACGACTTCGGTCGCCAGGCTGTGGCTTTGGAGGACGTGGATCTGGGTGCTGAGATACTGTGGCTGAACCCCGTCCCACGACATCACATACTTGGCTCGTGTTGGATCGGGGGCCTCCTTGGCTAAGCGGAGCCGGGCGCTCGAGGCGTAGATCGTGGTGAGTCGAGAGCTGCGGATCGCGGCCAGGATCCCGCACGCAGCGACGATTAAGATCATGACCCCCAGCCGACGCTTGAGGCCGAAAATGATCGCGCGCAGGTCCTCGGCGTTGAGGGGGTCAGCGTCGCCGCCCGCCGTGGGGTCGAAGTCGCGGTTGGCGGCGACGGGACCCGCCTCGCTGGCGGGCCCCCTTGGGACAGTCGCTTCCGGTGCGACGAAATCGCTGAGATCGCTCACAGGAAGCTCTCTGGGACGAAGATGATGTCGCCCGGCTCGAGGACGGGGTCCTTCTCGATCAGCCCCTCCTCAATGATTCTGCCGACCGGGACCGGGTAGATGCGCTTCTTTCCGTCCGGACCGCGCCGGATCAGCTTTACGGAGTTGTCGGCCGCGATTCGGTTCAGGCCGCCGGCCAGGGCGAGGGCCTTGGTCACGGTCAGGTCGTCCTCGTCGAGGGGGATCCCGCCCTGCTTGCCCACAGCTCCGAGGACGAACACGCGCCGCAGTCCGCGGGCCGGGACTACGATAGTGTCCCCTGCGGTCAGTTCGACCCTTGCTCGGCGAACGGGGTCGCTCGGGAGCCGGTAGGTTCGGACGCCGGTTCGAAGGCGTCGAACGAGGAGCACTCGCTCACGGCTGGCGTTCTTGTCGAACCCTCCTGCGAGGGCCAGGACCTCCTCCACGCCGAGCCGGCTGCCTTCCCGGAGGGGGAATCCGCCCGGGCGGAGCACGCTCCCGAATACGAACAGGTTCTGCTGCTGGGGAACCCAGATCACGTCACCGGGGACCAGCTCCACGTCGAGGTCGAGGCGTCCGTTGACCGTGATCTCGACGAACGAGAGTCGGTAGGTCTTGCGCTTCCCGTCAGTCTCGCGGATCAAGCGAATCGAGGACGGGTCGGGGGGCGGGCCCGGTCCTGAGTAGAGCCCACCTGACATGGCGATTGCGTGGCTGAGCCGAAGCCGTCGCCCGACGGGGAGCGAGTAAGCACCAGGCTGGTTGACACGCCCCAGGAGATAGACCTTCTCAGAGCTCTCGACGAGGGAGACGTCGACTTGGGGAGCCCGGACGTAGCCGCGCTTGTCGAGGATCGTCTCAAGGTCGCGACCCAGCTCCTTGGGTGTCCTCCCCGCTGCTGGAACTCGCCCGACGAACGGAACATAGATTTGCCCGTCGCTGCCGATTCGGCTCTGGCCGGAGAGCGCGCTCGACTGGGCGACGCGGACGTTGATCAGCGAGCCCGGTCGGAGCCGAAGGCTCTGGGTCCTAACGGGAGGAGGAGGATCCGAGCGAGTCACGGGCGGAGGGAGGGGAGGAGGCTCCTTGAGGGCGATCGAGCGGGTCGCAATCGGAGCGCCGCCGAGGTGTTCGTAGCCTGGCGAGTCGGTGGACTCGCAGCCCGGCGAGAGGCAGGCCAGAGCGAAACAAGCCAGCGGGAGTGAGGCGAGCGCCAGCCGACGGGCGGAGAACATCACAGGCCGGCTCCAATGCTGAACACGACTTGGTGACGCTTGTAGTCGCGGTTTGCGAAGGGGCTCCCGACGCGCGTCCAGTCGTAGGTCCCGGCCAAGCTCAGCCAAGGCTTGACGAAGTAGACCGCGCGGAGGCCCGTCGAGAATCGGTTGATGTGGGCGGAGACGCGGCCTATTCGGCTCACGTCCGAGCGGCCGTATTCGACGAACGCCGACAGGGCGAGTTTGCCGGTGAACAGCTTCTGGCCGACCTCGGCCAGCCAGGTGTCGTTGAGGAGGAAGTTCGACTGAAAGCTCGGCTCGAGGGTCCGACGGTAGGCGACCTTGAGCGAACTCCTCACAAAGGGCTTCCAACCGATTGCTGCCTCGGCGGTCGCGCCGCTGAACTCTTGTCGGTCGCGGGACGGGGAGGTGACCTGGTCCACAACCTGGATCGTCGCGCCAACCTTGAGGCTGGCGGAGAGTTTGGGGGTGAAGGCTCCGTCGAGTCCGACCCGCAGTTGGTGGGCCATGTAATCGTTGAGGAGCCCGGCTCGACCTTCGTCGTACTCGACCACGAACCAGTTGTACTCGACCAGGGCTCGGAGCTTGGGCTGGATTCGTCCGTAGACTTGGAGGTCTGCCCGGTAGCCCCAGCTGTCGATCACGCTCGTCGAGCTGCTGAGGTAGTCGGTGCGGCGAGCGCTCCCTCCGACCCGAACGCCGAATCGGCCGACTCGGAGCTCGGTCCACCCGCGGAGCGAATACACGTCGAGGCGAACCAGCCCCGTGAGCTGAACGGACTGTGTGAACGCGAAGCGCTCGTAGTTGGCGTTGAAGTGTCCCTCAATGTCAACACCATAGAGGTCGAGGCGCGCCTTGGCCCGTTGGGTGAAGGAGTCGAAACTGCCGGTCCGCCAATGCTCGCGCACGGTCGCGACGTAGCCGATCTCCAGGCGGTGATCGCTTAGCTCGGTGTCGAGGCGGACCCCAGCCTCAAGTCGGGAGTAGCCCTCGCGGAGAATGTCGACTCCGGGTGCGTCGTGATCACCGCGCAGGACGTTGTCGGTGTATCCCGTCCCGATTGAGCCGAACACGTGAGGCGTCGTGACCCCGAGGAGCTTGAGCTTGAGCTGCGGCGCGAGGTCGTGGGGTCCTGTCGTGAGGCGGCTCGGCTCGCGGCGACGGTTTTCGAGGAGACCGAGGTTCTCGAAGTCGCCGAAACTGCTCGGCTGAGCCAGGGCAGAGGCGCAGGGCAGAAGGCAGAGCAGCGCCCCAGCGAGAGCCGTCGGGAGGCGTCGAGTCAGGGGCCGCTCGGGCTGTCGGCTATCGGTACGTCGAGGAGGTCGAGGATCCGCTCGCTGTCGATCAACAAGGCGTCGTCGTCGAACCCATACGCCAAGCCCTGCTGCTCGAGCCGCTCAGGAGAGATCCGGTCCTTGTCGAGGATCACGAACTCGCCCTCGTTGGTCGCTAGGACGGTCAGGGCGAGTTCGGGGCGCAGACCCAGGCTGGGGGCCCCAGGCATAGAGAGGAACAGGGTCCCCTTGGCGTCGCTGACCCGGGCGTCGACGGGCGGCGCCTTGGGCTGGATTCGGAGCTCGCGTCCGTCATCGAGGACGAGCTCGACGTTCTCGAGCCGGAGCTGGACGGTGGCCTTGGCGTTCTTGCGCGTCTCGAGGTGGTCGTCGTGGCGAGTCACGAAGGCCACAGCGCCGTGGGCCCCTGCCTTCCTGAGCTTGGCTTCGATCCCGCCCAGGAACTTGACGACCGCCTTGTATCCGTCGATCACGATCGTGGGGTTCTCGATCAGGATCGGGACGGGGACTTCTTCGAGGAGGAGCCGCTCACCCGAACGGAACTCGAGGACTGGCAGGCCGCGAGCCTGATCGAGGGCCACCACGAGCCCCTCCTTGAGGCGGATCGCAGCCAGCCCCTCGTAGTGGAGTTCGGGGGCGAGGCCGACGAGGACTTTGACGCCAAGCCCGGTCGATCGCATTCGCAGCTCTCGCTCGCCAAGGAGGCCGATTCCACCCAAGGGTTTGAGGATGCTAGGGGGGCGCACTTCGACGAGGTCATGGGCGACGAGCGCCACGACGTAGCCAGGGTCCCCGAGCTGCTCAACCGATCCGGAGCGAATCTGGCCAGTCCCCTGGAGGACCTCGACTCGGATGCTGGGGAGCGTCTGCTCGCCGCTCGACGCTGGCAAGAGCCTGACCGGAGCGCGGGGTGAACTTGCGCGCTCGGGACCGCTGGGGAGCTCGCCAGGAGCCCCGTCGGGAGAGGACGGCGTTTCCACGGACTCGCCGGTGCCAGACTCGCCGGTGCCAGAGTCGCCGGTGCCAGACTCGCCGGTGCCAGAGTCGCCGGTGCCAGACTC